>CAMDRY010000103.1 GCA_945906975.1 Bordetella parapertussis
TCCATTTCGCTATGCCCGACGGGATGGAGGCGGCAAATTCATCCGGCGTGTTGGCGACAATTTCCGCACCTACTTCCCGCAAGCGTTTCATGACTTCTGGCGCCGCCAGCGCCTTGGCCAACTCGTCATGTAGGCGGGCGATGATTGCCTTGTCCGTTCCCGCCGGTGCAACCAGCCCCCACCAGTCGTTCAGGATCAGTCCTGCCGCGCCTGCTTCGACGGCGGTGGGGATTTCCAGTGCAACCGCAGAGCGTTTTTCGCTGGTGACAGCGAGCGCGCGCAGGCGGCCGGACTGAATGTATTGCTGGACGGACGGATAGCTTGAAAACATGACCTGCGTATGGCCGCCAAGCAGATCGGCCACCGCCGGACCGGCGCCCTTGTAAAGTACCGGAGTGAACTCGACTTTGTGCTGTGCTTTGAGCTGCTCGTACGCGAGATGGCCAATTGTTCCGGTAGAGGCGATACCGATGTTTAACTTTCCGGGCTGGGCTTTGGCCAGCGCGATGAGTTCCTGCATGGATTTGACCGGGACCGAAGGGTGCACAACCAAGGCGAACAGGCCGTTCGCAATCAGCATGATCGGTGCAAAGTCCTTGACTGAGTCGTAGGGCAGCTTCTTAAACAGAGCAGGATTGACGAAGTGGTTGCTGATGATCAACCCTATGGTGTAGCCGTCAGGCGCGGCTTTGGCGATCATAGCGGTGCCGATGGTGCCACTTGCCCCAACGCGATTTTCGACGACGACCTGCTGACCCATGCTGGTGCTCAACCACTGACCAAGCACCCGGCCTACGATGTCAGATCCTCCACCCGGCGGGAAGGGAATAATTAGTTTTATCGGACGCGAGGGGTAGGTGTCAGCTGAACTGGCCGGCATGCTGCCAAATGTGCCGGCGCATAGCAAAACGGCAGCGGCAAAACGAATAATGAGATTTTTCATCGGAAGGCCTTTTGCGTTGGTTTGATGTTTTAAAAACGCGTTGCCGGTCGCACGGATATGTCGTCCGGATTTGTCTCGTGGCTTGCATTGAGACTCAGGTTTGCATTCCCCAGCGTCGTACAGTGTTACGTTCGATTACGCGAAACACAACGTTTTCAACAAATAGGCCGATCAGAATGACAGTGAGCAGGCCGGCGAAGACATTGGGGATGTCCATCATGTTTTTGTTCTCGAATATGAACCAGCCCAGTCCGCCCGATCCGGCGGAGACGCCGAAGACCAGTTCGGCCGCAATCAGCGTGCGCCACGCGAAGGCCCAGCCTATCTTGAGGCCGGTAAGTATGGCCGGTGCCGCGGCTGGTATCAGGATGGCCCCGGCGTAGCGCAAGCCGCCCAGGCCATAGTTGCGCCCGACCATGCGCAGGGTGGTCGAAACGCTGAGGAATCCCGAGTGCGTGTTGAGTGCGACCGCCCAGATGACCGAGTGGACCGTCACGAAGATGATGCTGCCCGGTCCGAGGCCGAACCAGATCAGGGACAGCGGCAGCAGGGCAATCGCCGGCAGCGGGTTGAACATCGCGGTCAGCAGTTCGAGCAGGTCATTGCCCACGCGCGACGAGATGGCAAGAAAGGTGAGCAGCGCGGCACCGATGACGCCGATGGCGTAGCCGACCAGCAGGATGCGCAGGGAGGTGAAGCCTTTAATGAGAATTTCCCCCGACAGGATGGCGTTGCCGAGGGCGATGATTGCCGCGGAAAAGGGCGGGAACAGCAGCGGGTTGTCGAGCCAGTGGCCGTAGATCTCCCAGATGGCGACCAGCACGAGCAGCACCAGCGCCTTGCGCAGCATGCCGTTGCCGGCGAGACGCTCCCATTGCGTCAGCGGTTTTTGCACCACGCCGAAGGCGTCCGCGGGAAGGGGTTGGCGAATGATTTCGGCGCGCCGGGTGGTTTGCCGCCCGGATGTGGTGTGGTCCGTCGGCTTGGCCATGTTCAGTCCGCCTTCTTCCCCGTGGGGTCAGTGAATAGCATGTCGTGGATGCTGCGCTCGAGCGCGGCCTCGTCAGCCGCGGACGCGTTTTCCGGCAGGCTGTTCAATTCAGCCTTGACCTGGCCCGGGTGCGGTGTGAGCAGCAGGATGCGGCTGCCTATGCGCACCGCCTCGGCTATGGAATGGGTGACGAACAGGACGGTGAAGCGCGTGTCCTCCCACAGCATCATCAGTTCGTCCTGCATTTTGCGGCGGGTGAGTGCATCGAGTGCGGCAAACGGCTCGTCCATTAGCAGGATGTCCGGTTCCATGGCCATGCCGCGCGCGATGGCGACGCGCTGTTTCATGCCGCCGGAGAGCGTGTGCGGAAAGCTGTCGCAAAACCCGGTCAGGTTCACTTTGGCGATGTATTCGAGGGCTTTTTCCTCGGCCTCGCGCCTTACCAGTTTTCGCCCCGCCATCAGCGGAAACATGACGTTCTCCTTGACGGTCTTCCAGGGCAGCAACTGGTCGAACTCCTGGAACACCATCATTCGGTCCGGTCCGGGCTTGCTGACGGCGCGGCCTTTGAGCAGGATTTCGCCCTCGACGGGCGGCAGATAGCCGCCGACGGCCTTGAGCAGGCTCGACTTGCCGCAGCCGGAAGGCCCGAGCAGCACGAAACGGTCAGAACCGTAGACGTCGAAACTCACCCGGTAGGTCGCGGTGACAAGATGCTCCCGGGTCTTGTACTGCAGGCTCAGGTTGCGGACTGAAAGCAGCGGCGTGCCCGGCTCAGTCATGGCGCGTGTCGGGCCGGACTTATCGGGGGAAGGCATTGATCAAGTCCCCTCCGGTATCGCGCGACTGTTCCAGCCGGTCGATTACGGCGAGTAGGCTGTCGCCAGCGTCGGGTCGGCTTGCCGGTAAGCCGTTGTGCAGGCACGCGCGGTATTTTTCAGTGACTTCATCGCGCATCATCGGGGCGGCCGGGCTGCCCTTCATTGTGGCGGAGTACAACTCGCGCACCTCGCCGTTTTTCAAGGTCACGCGCACGTGGGCCGGATGGATCGCCGGTGGCGCGATGCGCGCATCGGCGATGCAGGTGCAGCGGGAGGTGATCGCGGTGACCGCCGGCGCGTCGAGCGCGGCGGGAAGGAAGCTATCGAAGTCGACCCTGCCGTCGCACAAAGCCCGGGCGAAGGTGTAATTGGCGCTGAATTGGGCGTGCACCACCTCTTTGCGCTCCGGTTGGTAGGGCGCGCCCACGGCGATCCAGTTGTACTCTCCCAGCCCGATTTCGACCGCGTCGACCTGTTCCGGGCGCACGCCTTCGGCGCGCAACTGTAGTCCCAACCCGATGACGGTATGGGTTGCCCGGCAGCAGGGCCAGGGCTTTAGGCTGTAATCGAGAATGCGCCATTGCGTGCCGAGGCCGTCCATCAGTTGCGCAAGGTCGAAAGTATCGCGCTCATACAGGCTGATCAGGCCGGCGCTGCCTTCTAGCGTGCGCCGGGTGCCGGTGAGTCCGTCCGCCGCCAGGAAGGCCCCGAGCACCGCAGCCCGCGCGGCGAAACCGGCACCAAGGCGCTTTGACAGCACGCCGTCGCGCATGCTCTGCGCCGAACCGCTCGCCTGGTGGAAGGCCATGCCAAGGGCGTTCTCCAGGCCTTCGCCGGCGAGGCCGAGCAGCCGTCCCGCGGCGATCGAGCCTGCGAGGGAGCCCAGCACCATGGTCGGATGCCAGCCCCAGCCGAGGCTGTTGGTGCAGGCGAGGCCGAGCCGCGCGTGTAGTTCGGCGCCGACGGCAAGCGCGGCGAGGAAGCGCTCGCCGTCGACGGCACCGATATCCTCGGCGGTCGCCAGCAGCGCGGGCAGCATGACGCAGTTGGTATGGACCCGGGCCGGGTCGTGCTGGTCGTCGAAGTCGAGCGCGTGTGCTGCCGCGCCGTTGGCGAGCGCCGCGGAGGGCGGTGACAGGCGGTGGTCCGTAAGCAGCATGCTCGCGCTGCCGCCGCGTTCCCAACCGGAGAGGCGCCGGTTGAGGGCGTGCAGGCCGGGTGCGGCGCTGGCGCCGCGGATGACGCCGAAGGTGTCGATCAGGAAAAGCTTGAGGCGGTCCGTCACCTCAACCGGCAGGTCGGCATAGCCGATGCGCGCAGCCGAGGCGCAAAGTTCCCGGCTCAAGCCGGCGTATTGCTCGGCCATGGTCAGCTGCCCGGAAGATCGTGAACGTTGGGGAAGAAGGTTTCTTTCCAGGAAGCGGGCAGGTTTTTAATCGATCCGATGCTGTGCATGAACCGCGCGTAGGTCATGAAATTACGCGGTACCACCGAAAAGGTCAGGCTGGGGTCGCTGATCTGGCGGACGATTTCGTCAAGGGAGCTTTTGTCCTTGGACATGCGCAGGTAGACCTCTGCGGCCGCACGTTTGTTGGTGTTGATGAAATTGACCGCTTCGGTCGCCGCATCGACGAGCGACTGGGTCGCGAGCGGGTTTGCCTGGACGAATTTGGCGGTTCCGAACAGTATGGTGCCCACCGTCGGGCCGCCGAGGATGTCCTCCGAGCTGAGCAGCTTGCGTATGCCCGGATATTCGAGTTCCTGGTGCATGAAGGGCGGGGAGGTGAAGTGCGCCGTGACCTCGCGCTTGGACAGCAGCGCGGCCATGCCGTCCGGGTGCGCCATCGACACCGTCAGTTTGTCGAGGCGGGCGTAGTTTTCCTTGCCCCATTCTTTTTGCGCGGCCATCTGCAGCAAAATGGCCGGCACCGATACCTTGGCCGCCGACACGACAATGCGGTCCTTGTCGGTGAGGTCGCGTATGGACTTCAGGTCGGGCCGGTTGACGTTGAGGAAGAACGCGAACTCGTTGACCGCGATCAGGCCGCGCACCTCGTTGCTGGTTCCGCGCGTCTTGTCCCAGATGGTCAGCAGCGACGGGCCACCGTTGGGGGCGAAGTCGAGCTGTCCTGCAAGCAGGGCTTCGTTAATGCCGCCGGTGCTGGCGAGTTGGTGGAAGACGCCCTTCAGTTCAGGCAGGCCGCGCTTGGCGCCGGCCGCCTCGATCAGCTTCTTGTCTTCCATGATCATCAGCGGCAGGTGAACCAGGCCGAACTGGCGCGCGATGCGAATTTGCGTAACTTCGGCGGCGGCCATCTGGGTGAAACCGGCAAGTATTATCGTGCATGCAGCAAAAAAACAGCTCTGGACTGATTTCATTTTCCATCTCCGTAAGTCAACTTCGTGTTGGACGACAATGCCGTTTTTGACGGCCCTTCAGCTACGGCCTGCCGGCGCCTGATCCAGCAGGATTTCAAGATTCATCAGCGGTCCCACCTGCTGCGCGCCGTACACATCGGTGTCCAGCGGGTCGCCCGAACCGACGACGCGCGGCAGGGTTGCCTTGATCGCATGAATTTCCGGGCACAGGTAGAACTTTACGTCTTCGACGGGTGTGCTGTACATGCGTGCGATGCTCTCGGCCGACAGCGCCCCCGAGCGGACCACGCTTTCGTAACTGCCGGCATCGCGAAAAATGATGTCGAGCGTCAGCAAGAAGGGGCCGGCGTTCTTGCTGCGAACGAGGCTGGTCATGTCACAGAGCAGGGGCATGGTCGGTTTCCTTGTCAGAGTTGCACGACTTCGATGGGAAAGGGCGCGCAGGGATCGTCCAGGCGCATCACATGGTTCATCGAAAAGCGGTAGACCGCCCCAGCGTCGAGGATGGACGGCGAGTAGGGGAAGGCGATGTTGCTGACCTGCCCCGACCATCCCTGCACCGGCGCGTGGAAAATCAGGTTCTGGCCGATGGCCACCAGAGTATGGGCGCGCTCCTGCGTGCGTGCGACCGCTTCGAGCACTATGCCCACCTCGTGTCCGCTGAAGGTATTGGGCTCGCGTGTGCCCATCGCGGCGTTCACGCCGTAGAGGCGGATCGTCAGGATGTGGGTGGGATTGGCCTGGTCCTCGGTGCGCTCATCGGTGAAGGTCTCGCTGATGCGGCGCTTCCATTTTAGTTTCAGCGCGTCGCAGAACGGCTGCAGCTGCCGCAGCAGGACGACGTCGCGGATGGCGCCGAACACCAGCGAGCGGTGGCCCGCCAGTTCGACGCCTTCCAGTCTTACCGTGTAGTGGGGCGAGGTGTGGAAGGCGCTGCCGCCAACCCGTACCGACACGCCGTCGGGTTCCTGGCGATACCAGGCCTTGCTGGCATCGAGCACCCCGGCGGGCTCCGGAGTGAGGTAGGCGTCGGGATTTTCGTAGAGGCTGTGGGAGATGACGCTCTCCGGCGTGCAGCGCGTTTCGGCGAGCAGCGGCGTCAGCACGAAATCCTCATTGCTCAGGTCGCCCAGCATGCCGTCCGGAATGATGCGGCGCTCGACCGCGCCGTTGCCGCATTGGATGATTTTTGCCGCGTGCAGGGCGATGCCGCGGGGAATTCCCTTGGCCACCGGTGCTGCGGCAAAAATGGACGCATCGCAGGCACGGCCGGCAAGCACCAGGTCTGCGCCGGTCTGCAGTGCGGCCTGGAAGGGCTCGAGGCCCATCATGCCGACGACGCGGGTCGAGCGCTCGATCACCTCTTCATTCAGCACCGGGGCGCCACTCAGCGGCGAGATGCCGCCTTTGCGAAAGGAGGACAACAGGGTTTCACGGTTGATTTCCGAGCGGATGATCGCGACGCGCAGCTTGATGCCGCGGTTGCGCGCGATGTCGCGAACAATGTCGAGGGCCCAGTCGACGTGCGGATTGCCGCCGGCGCCACCAGCGGTGCCGATCAGGACGGGAATATTCGCCTTTTTTGCCACCGGCAGGATACGGTCGAGGTCGCGGGCGACGGCGTCGCGGGCGACAAAGCATTCTCCGGAACCGAGGTAGGCCGGGCCGGGGTCGGACGAGCCGGCGTCAATGCCGATGATTTCCGGCCTGGCTTTCATGCCGGCTTCGAAGGATGTGTCGGAAAAACCGAAACCGACGCAACCGGTGGGGGCGAAAATGCGGATCATCGGGCGCTCCGGCTTCGAGTCGTGGTTGAGGTTCCCATAGTGCGCTTTCCCGGCGTTCGGCGTCCAGAGCGCAGCAGCTTCGTGATGCCGCGAATGTCGCTTGCGGCGTCAATGCCCGACAGCGCCGCATACAGTTCGAGGGCGCGCTTGCGCGGCATGATACCCGCCGCGTTGGATACGAATTTGGTCTGCATCTCGGCGTCGGTGAGGCGGTTATTGGGATCGCCTTTTGGGCCGACCAGGGCGCGTTTTAACACCCTGCCGTCATCGAGTTGGATCTCGGTGGTGCAGCGGTAACGATCGGTGGCGGGCAGGGCGTCGATTGCCGGGTCGGTGCGAAGCTCGATGCGCTTCATCAGCGCCTGGATGGAACGGTTCGTTACCTTGGCGCTGGTGAACTGTCGCAAGCCCAGTTCACCGTCGATGACCATGGCCGCGACACAGTAGTGAAGGCTGATTAGTGCGTTGCCGACGGTTTTCACCCCGGCCGCCCCGCCGGCGGTGGTCTTCATCGTGTAATCGATGGTCAACTGGTCAACATGGGAAACGATTTTTCGAATCTGCCCCGGGCGTACCGACGGGTTTTCATCGAGTATGAGGCGGACGTTTTCGACGGTGGGGTGGTTGCTGCGTATGCACGGATAGAACTTGTGGTAAATCTCGAAACGCCAGCGTCCCAAGTCGCGTGGTATCGCGGCGTAATCGGGCGCGCGGCTGAAAGTGCCGAGGAAGCCGGAGTAGTCGGCTTCGATGCTGTCGGTCGATGCCTCCAGTCCGCGGCGGGCAAGTTCGGCGGCAAACAGGCCACCGAGTACCGCCTTGGGCGCGTTGAATCGCTTGGCAAGGGTGGCGCTGTAGAGCCCGCCTGCCTGCGACGCGGCGAGGCCGAGGGCACGCATGGTCTGTTCTTCACTGAGGCGCATCAGCTTGGCGGCGGTGGCAAGCGCGACAAAAATCGTCGGTACCGAGTTGTAGAAACCGCCGGAGGCAAAGGCCTTCGAGCCGAGTGCCGTGCCGATGACGTTACCGACTTCGTAGCCGGCGGCAAGGGCGGTCAGCAGGTCTTTTCCGCTGATTTTTCCGCCCAGCCGTTCGGCAACCGCCAAAGCCGTAGGCAGCGCGACGCTGCCCGGGTGTAGCACCGCCGGCAGCAGGGTGTCGTCGTAGTCCCAGGCATGGCAGGCGGCGCTGTTCGCCATGGCGGCAAAGGGCATGGCTGCCCTGCGTGAGGTGCCCCAGATCGCGGCCTCGCCGCGGCTGTCCCAATCGGACACGAAGCCGCCGACCAGTTGCGCGAAGTCGGTGCTGGCACCGAGCAGGGCGCAACCTATCGTGTCGGGGACCGACTGCTGCATTGGGATGAGGATGCGCCGCGGTATCTTGTCGTAGCTGAGACCGGTGATGAATCGTGCGATCAGCCGGGTGAGCGGCGCGCGTTTTGTGGCGGTCGTGGCGGTGCCCCTGCGCGGGGCCGCCTTGGTTGCTGCGCTGGGCTTACGGGGCGCCATATCCGCCTCCTCCTGGTGATTTGATGGTCAGCACGTCGCCCTGCTTGAGGCGCGTGGTGCCCTTGAGCGGGGCAGGCCCGTCATTGATGCGTAGCTCGGTTCCGAGCGCCGCGGCGCCGCCGTTCATGCCTTCGGGTGGAAAACGGGATCGGTCGCTGAAGATGGACGCTGTCGCGCCGTCACGAGCCAGTACGCGCAGTGAAAACACCTGCCCGTCGCCGCCGCGGAACATGCCGGCGCCGCCGGAATTTTCGCGTATGGATTTGCGCTCGATCAGGATCGGCGCCGACGTTTCGAGCACCTCGATCGAAGTATTGCGCGTGGTGGACGGGAAGGCGATGCAGGCTATGCCGTCCTTGTCCGGCCGCGCGCCCAGGCCGCCCATGATGAACATGGTGGATGAAAAGGCCTTGCCCTGGTCATCGGTCCCACTGATAACGATGTGCGGACGCGGCGAGGCGCCGTCGGCGAGCAGGCGGCCGGCAACATCGTCTTTCGGGATAGCCTGTGCCAGCGTGCCGAACACGGCGGAGGTCAGCAGGTGCCCGGTCAGGTTGCGCGCGCCGACCGCGGCGGG
>CAMDRY010000104.1 GCA_945906975.1 Bordetella parapertussis
TGTCGAGGCGCATATCGAGCAGGGGCCGGTGCTGGAGCAAAAAGGTTTCAGCATCGGCGTGGTCACCGGCATACAGGGCAAGCGCACCTTTCGCGTGTCCGTTAGCGGTGAGGACGGCCATGCCGGCACGGCGGCGTTGCGTGAGCGCAAGGACGCGCTGCTCGCGGCCACCGCCATGATCCAGGCGCTGTCCGCCGCCATGCACGACGACGAGGACATCGTGAAGTTCACTGTCGGCCGGTTGGAGATCAAGCCCAACGCGCCCTCGGTGGTGGCCGGGCACGCGCTGTTCTCGATTGATTTGCGCCACCCGCGCGAGTCGCGCCTGCGCGAACTTGGCGACCGCGTGACGGGCATTTGCACCGCCAACGCCGGGCCTTGTGCGGTTGAAGTCGAGGAGCTGGTCACGGCCTGGCCGCTGGAGTTTCCGGCGGCGATGCAGGACGAGGTGCGCGGCGCGGCGCAGCGCCTGGGCTTGCGCAGCATGGACCTGCCTTCTGCGGCCGGCCATGATTCGCGTTACCTGCACGGGGTCTGCCCGGCGGCGATGATTTTCGTGCCCTGCAAGGACGGCATCAGCCACAACGAGGCGGAGTCAGCCACGCCCGAGGATCTTTGCGATGGCGCGCGTGTGCTGGCTGAAACGCTGATGGCGCTGGCCGGGCGCTGAGGGACCCAAGCCCATGCCCCGTTTGCTGCTACGCCACGCCGACGCCATTCATCTTTGTGATGATGCCAGGCGTGTCATTCGCAACGGTTACCTGCTGATCGAGGACGGGCGCATCGCGGCCGTCGGTCCCGAACCGGCGCCGGCGATGGTCGTGGACGAGGAAATTTCCATGGCCGGCCATCTGGTTACGCCGGGCTTTGTGAACATCCACCATCACCTGTTCCAGACGCTGACGCGTGCCGTGCCGCTGGCCAACCGCGCCTCGATACTCGACTGGCTGTACGCGCTCTATCCGGTCTGGGCGGAAATCGATCCGGACGCGTATTACTGGGCGGCGCTGGCCAACAGTTGCGAGCTGCTGACATCGGGCTGCACCACCAACGCCGACTTCGCCTACCTCATGCCCGAGCAGGACGGCGAGATGGCGGCCGAGGAGATTCGCGGCGTGCGCGAAGCTGGAATGCGCTTTGTGCTGACGCGCGGCGGCATGCCCACGGTCGAGGCTGACTTGGAAACGCGCTTGCGCCCGCTGATGGGCGCGCAGCTTGATCGCATTCTGGATCGTGAAGAAACGCTCTTTCCGGCACTGGAAAAAACCATCGCCCGCTACCACGACACCTCAAAGGGTTCGATGTTGCAAGTGGCGATAGGCCCGACCAGCGTGACCTACCTGCGGCCGCAGTTCATGCGCCGTTTTGCCGATCTGGCGCGCGCCAACGACTGCGGCCTGCACGTGCATTTTGATCCGCGGCCCGATGAGCACGAGATCATGCGCGCGCGCGGGGGCAAGCCGATCGAATTTTTGCGCGATTCGGGCTGGCTGTGGGAGCGCACCTGGTTCGCGCATGCGACGCTGCTCGACAGCGAAGAGATGACGGCGATTGCTGGCGCCGGCGCCAGCATCGCGCACTGCCCGCATTGCATCATCCGCCTGGGCAAAAAGGCCGCGCGCCTCGGCCACTGGCGCGCCCACGGTATCAACGTCGGCCTCGGCGTGGACGGCCCGGCCAGCAGCGACACCAGCAATATGCTCAACGAAATGCGCCTGGCGATGATGCTGCACCGGGTCGGCGGCTATGAGGACGGCGAAGGCGCCGAACAGTGGCTGACCCCGGCCGACGTGCTGTGGATGGCGACCCGCGGCGGCGCGCGCGCCCTCGGCCGCGATGACATCGGCCAGCTTACACCGGGCAAGGCCGCCGACGTCGCGGCGTTTCCCTTGCGCCGCCTGTCGCTCGCGGGCGCCGTACTCGACCCGTTGGGCGCGTTGCTGATGGCCGGTAGTGATCCCTATGCCGCGCTCACCATCGTCAACGGCAGGATTCGCGTGCGCGACGGCCATATGGTGGATGTGGACGAAATGCGCGCCTTCGAAGGTGCCAATGCGGCTGCGAGCCGCCTCATCGACGCGGCGCAAAAACGCACCGGCCTCGATTTCAGCCGCCACGCGTAAGTTTTTGGGGTTAATCGAGCCCGGGTGGGCAGGGCCGCGCCGCAGCTGTGGTGTCTGGCGGTCACGCGGAGCCTTATCGGCGCTGCGCTATACGCTGGAAACCCCCGTCTGGAGCGGCTTTCCAGCCGGTCAGCGTTTCGGCGCCATGCGCGCCAGACGCGCTTCCAGCCGCGCCACATCGTCACGCAAGGTCTCGACGTCACGGCTGAAGCGCGCCACTTCTTCGGGGCGCGCGAGCAGCGGCTGTTCCTCCGTCCAGTACTCGGCAAGGTTCTCGCCGGTGCGCAGCAGCGCGTCTTTTTGCCACGCCAAAAAATCGCGCGCGGTGTTGGCGATGCGGTGCGCCGCGATGTCGCCCACCAGGCGCGACAAGTCGTCCTCGACACCCCACTTTAGGTTGCGAAACAAGAATTGCACCGTGCTGGCGAGGTCGGCGTTGCCGCTGATCTCGACATGCTGTAACAGTGCGTCGCTGCCGCTGAGCAGGTGCGGCAGCGCCCCCGGCTTGATGGTGAGCGTGAGATCGAAGGTTTCATCGACGCCGGCTGCGGCCACCATGCCCTCGGCGCCGACGGCAAGGCGTAGTTCGGGTAGCGGCGCGGCGCGAAACAGTACGCGCTTGCCGGCAAACGGCCTAAGCCGATCACGGGCCCAGTCCTCAGATTGCAGCAGGTGGTTGATGGCGAGTACGGCCGGCTGCGCGTAAAGCGGACTGCTTTGGGTGGATGCGGTTTCCATGGGTGCAATTATCGTCCAGCTTGGGTCTGCGCGCAGGCATGCAGCACCGGGGCGGCTCGGGTAAGCTGCCAAGCTGCCCTTCTACAACACTGAGTGGCCGCAGTTCGCCAACCCGGTGCATTGCGTGCGCCAGACGCGCGACGGACTGTTGTACGTGTGCGACCGCGCCAACAAGCGCATCCAGGTGTTTCGCAAGAACGGCCAGTTCGTGCGCCGGTTCACACTCGAACCCAAGACCCCGGGCTCGGCCTGAGACCTGATCCCGACCGAGGATGCGACGCAAAAAGTACCTGCAGGTCGCAGGCCGCAAAACCCCGCCTGCTGGTTGCAGCATGACCATTTCAATGCGAAGAAGTTACGCCGGACACGTTACACTCCGGCGCAAGGCCGGGCTGCTCGCGCCCATCCATCTTCAAAAGGGGTTATCCAGATGAAAGCTGTTTTGCTGCGGCTGTTTCTCGCGTATGCGGTGATTGCCACATGTGCGTTTCCGGCGATTGCGCAGACTTACCCGGACAAATCCATTCGCATTATTGTCCCGTTCAGCCCGGGCGGTGGCACGGATACCTTTGGCAGGATCGTCGCGCAAAAACTGCAGGAGCGTCTTGGCCAATCGGTCGTGGTTGAGAACCGGCCCGGCGCCGGCGGAAACATCGGTGCGGATGCAGTGGCCAAGGCGAGCCCCGATGGTTACACGCTGCTGCTGGCGCAGGACAGTCTCGCAATTGTTCCCTGGCTGTCTAAGGCGTTGCCCTTTGATCCGATCAAGGACTTTGCACCCATAGGCGTGGGCGTGTTCATGCCTATGATGCTGGTGTCGGCCAACAACCTTCCCGTCACCTCACTCTCCGAGTTGATCACCTATGCAAAGGCCAACCCGGGCAAGCTCGCTTACGGCACACCCGGGGCGGGCACGGCGCATCACCTGAATTTCGAACTGTTCCTGACCCGCATCGGCGCGACAATGGTTCACGTGCCGTACAAGGGCGCGGCGCCGATGACGGCGGACCTGGTGTCGGGCAACCTGCAGGTGGCGTTCAGCGCGCTCAGTTCGGCAATGCCGCTCGTTGCCGGTGGCAAGATGCGCGTGCTGGCGGTGGCGGATCAGGAGCGTGTGCCGCAGTTGCGTGATGTACCGGCGATCAACGAGACGCTGCCCGGGTACACCGCACACGTCTGGTTCGGCCTGATGGCGCCGGCCAGAACGCCGGCGACCATCACCAACAAGCTCTCGGAGGAATTGCGGACCATCATGAATCTGCCCGATGTGCGTGAGCGGCTGGGCAGCCTCGGTTACCAGGTCAAACCGACCACGCCGGCACAAATGACCAGGCTCATGGCCGACGAGTACGAAAAATGGGGGCAGGTGATCAAGGCTGCAGGAATCAAACCCGAATGAGCGGAGGGCAGTGATGGAAAACGAAGTGGCCGGCAAGGGTGTCTGCGGCGGACGCAAGGGCGTGATCGAATTGGTGCCCGAAGGCGTTGCCTACCCGCCAAAATTCGGCAGTCCGACCGCGCTGGGCGTGCGTGCCGGGGATTTCATTTTCATCTCCGGCATGATCGCCTGGAACGCCGAACGTAAAATCGTCGGTGTCGGTGATTGCCGCGCCCAGACGCGGCAGGCGCTGCACAACATGCAGGTCACGCTCGAACAAGGCGGCGCGTCGCTGCTCGATATTGTAAAAATAAGCTTCTACCTGACGGACATCCGCCAAAAAGCGGAGATTTGGGAAGAACGCAAAGTCATTTTCGGCAACGCGCGGCCGGCGTCCACGCTGGTGGAGGTGAGTCATCTGGTTGATCCGCAGGCCTTGCTGGAGATTGATGCGGTGGCTTACGCGCCGCTGAAGTAGGGGAGGGCGCCGGAAATTTTCGGCGAATGCCCCGTCTCAACCCGCCTGGCGCAATGGCTTTCCAGCCGAGGGCTGTATTGCGCGGTCGACCGCGAGTATTCCCAGCGCGTTGAGTGCGTTGAGTCCGCTGATGCCCGGCGGTTGATGATGATTTGCTTGACGTGTGTGCGGTCCGCCGTGACGAAATAGCCGAGCATGCGTGTGGTTTTGCCAAGTTTGTGCGCTGGCACACAGACGCAGGTGGCCATCGTGCATTCGCCGGGCAGGATCCGTGATTTCGCCCAAACAACCCAGCCAAACAAAAAGGCCGCCCGGAGGCGGCCTTTTTGACTGCAGTAAGCCGCTGGTCAGGCTGCTGCGACCTGCTGGATTCCGGCAAGCGTCCATCCGGATCCGCCTGATACCGGCTTTTGCAGGTTCCAGACTTCCTCGAAGGGTGCGGCAATCGTTTCGCCGTCATCTTTGATCATGCCGGTGAAGCGCACGCTGGCAACGTGCATCGCGTTCTCGGTGACGACCTCAAGCAGGTCGGCGGCGAGGGTGACGACCTCGGTGCGTTGTTTGGCGCCAAAGCGCGAGTCGATCTGCGACTTGAACATCGCAAACATCTCGTCGGTGCTCATGTCGCGCAGCGTCTCGAGGTCGCTGGCGTCATTGGCTTGTTGCAGGTTCATGAAGGATAGCTTGGCCTGCTTCACAAAACCGGAGGCGTCAAAGCCGGCGGGAATGTTGGGCTGGAACTGGCTGCGGAAGTCAGGACCGCCTGTGCCGGCGTTACCGGTCATTTGCGACGGCGGCGGCGCGGCCACGGTCTCCTGGCCCATCATGTTGTAGTTGCTTGGGCCGCCTGCCGGTTGCATTGGCGCGCGTGACTTCATGAAGAAGCGCATGGCCAGCATCACGGCGCCGAAGGCGAGCAGGCCCATCAGCAGCGCGCTCAGGATGCCGCCCATTCCGCCCATGCCACCTTGTGAGAACAGGTAGCCGAGGCCCACACCGGCGGCGAGGCCGGCAAGGGGGCCGAGCCAGCGGTTGCCGGCGGGTGCGGCTGCCGCTGCCGGGGTCGCGGGTGCGGCGGCGCTCTGTGCCGGGGTAGCGGACTTTTGCGGCGTGGCGCTCTGGCGTTGCATGCCGGTGCTGCCGCCGCCGCCAAGGCGTTTGGCTGCTTCGGCGTCGATGGGGGCGAGACCGATACCCACCATCACGGTAAGCGCGATCATGATCCAAGTTTTCATTTCGTTTCCTCTTCTTTCAGTAAGTGCTTTTATATACTGGTTTTGTGTTGCGGTTTTGTGTTTGTTTTCACCAGCGCACGGCGACTAACGGTCTTTACGGTGTTTCGTTCTTCAACAAGCAGTATTTAGTATTTGAAGCCACGATGCAGCGCCACCACTCCAGCGCTCAAATCATTGTATCTGACATCTTCCAGCCCCACTTGTTCCATCATTAACTTTAATGTTTCCTGGCCTGGATGCATGCGGATCGATTCGGCGAGGTAGCGGTAGCTGTCGGCATCGCCGGCGATTTTACCACCCAGCCAGGGCAGGGCGGTAAAGGAGTACCAGTCGTAGGCTTTTTCCAGCGGTTTCCAGACTTTGGAGAACTCCAGCACCAGCACGCGGCCGCCGGGGCGCAGCACGCGTGTCATTTCGGCCAGCGCGGCCTCTTTGTGCGTCATGTTGCGCAGGCCGAAAGCGACGCTGACACAGTCAAAGTAATTGTCGGGGAATGGCAGGTGCTCGGCGTCGCATTGCACCGCCGGGGCGATCACGCCATCGTCGATCATGCGGTTGCGGCCGACGGCGAGCATGCTGCCGTTGATGTCGGTGAGCCAGACCTGCCCGGTGGCGCCGGCGCGCCTGGCAAAGGCGCGCGACAGGTCGCCCGAACCAGCGGCCACATCGAGCACGCGGCTGCCTTCGCGCACGCCGCTTTGCGCCACGGCCTGCGCCTTCCATAGCCGGTGCAGGCCGCCGGACATCATGTCGTTCATGAGGTCGTACTTGCCCGCGACCGAGTCAAAGACTTCGGCGACCTTTTTCGCCTTGTCTTGTTCGTCCACGGTTTTAAAACCGAAATGGGTCTGTCCCGACATGGTCTGGTTATTTGCAACCGGCACTGGCGCCGGCGCTGGTGGTATCGACTTCGCGGCTGGCGCCGGCTTGTTCGAGGCGCTTGAGGTATTGTTGCCACAAGCTGTCCTGATTGGCGCCCAATTCGTACAGATAGTCCCAGGAGTAAATGCCGGTGGCGTGGCCATCGGAGAAGGTCGGTTGCACGGCATAGCTGCCGACCGGATCGAGGGCGTTGATGCCGACCTTGATCTTGCCTGTCTGCAGCACTTCCTGGCCGGGGCCGTGGCCGCGCACTTCGGCCGAAGGCGAGTGCACGCGCAGGAATTCGTAGCCCAGCCGAAAATTTTTGCCGTCGGGAAAGGCGATTTCCATCACTTTTGACGCCTGATGTAGTTTGATTTCAGTTGGAATCGGCGAATCTTTGACCAAACCGGCCATTTAATGCCCCTAAAGCGTGTTTTCAAGCGCCTATCATAGCGTGATCTGCATCCGCGACACGGCCTCACACGAGATTGTTTGCCATATCGGCAAGAGGGCGTCAGCCGGATAAAAACTTCGACGATGTAACATGCGTGTCATGTGTGTTTCGTAGAATTGTCACAAGCTAACAACTGGATGCCCATTTCCCTATGTCTGCCAATATTCTGGTGGTTGAAGACGAACCCGCGATACAGGAGCTGATTGCGCTCAACCTGGAGCACGCCGGCCATAGGGTGCTGCGTGCCAAGGATGCAGAACACGCCCAGAATCTGGTGCGTCATGCCCTGCCCGACCTGGTGTTGCTCGACTGGATGTTGCCGGGGCAATCGGGTGTTATGTTCGCGCGTGCCTTGCGTGAGGATGAGCGCACCAAGTCCATCCCCATCATCATGCTGACCGCACGCGGCACCGAGCAGGACAAGGTGGCGGGTCTGGAGTGCGGCGCCGATGATTTTGTTACCAAACCGTTTTCGCCACGCGAACTGCTCGCGCGCATCAAAGCGGTGTTGCGCCGGCGTGCGCCGCAACTGACCGACGAGCCGGTTGAAATTGCCGGGCTCAAGTTGAATCCGGGCACACACCGCGTTAGTGGCGGCGGCACGCCACTGGATCTTGGTCCGACAGAGTTTCGATTGCTGCATTTTTTGATGACCCACACCGAGCGCGTGCACAGCCGCGCGCAGCTGCTCGACCATGTCTGGGGCGACCATGTGTTTGTCGAGGAGCGCACGGTAGACGTGCATATCCGGCGCCTGCGAAAATCCCTTGAGCCGAGCGGGCATGACCGCCTGGTGCAGACGGTCAGGGGTACCGGCTACCGTCTGGCCGACGGCGCCTGACCGCGTCCATGCGGCGTAAAATGGCCGGCATGACCGGCCATTTTTCTTTTGCAGCGCGGATGCGTGCGCACTTGTTGCGCCGGCGCGTCCGGCGCCCGCGGCTATGAACACGATCTGGCTGCGCACGCTGGCGATACTGGCTGTTACTCTTGTCGCGGCACTGCTTGCCTGGCACACGCTCGGGCATTTGCCAGCCGTGGTGATAGTGGTGCTGGGCTTTGGCCTGCTGCTGACGCGGCACATCGTGAACCTGCGCGCGCTGGTGAATTGGCTCAAGGATCCGCAGTTGCTGCCGGTGCCGCAGGGCAGCGGTGCGTGGGAGCGGGTGTTCACCGCGCTGTACAAGTTTGTGCGCGCGTCCGACCAGCAGCAGCAGCGGTTGACCGGCACGCTGGCGCGTTTTCGCAAGGCTTTCCAGGCCCTGCCCGATGGCGTGATCGTGCTCGACGCCGACGACCGCATCGAGTGGTGCAACCCGATCGCCGCGCGTGATTACAGCCTCAACATCGCAAAAGACGCCGGCCAGCCCATCGTTAATCTGGTGCGCCAGCCCGATTTTGTTGCCTATATGCAGGCCGGTGATTTTACCGAGCCGCTGGTGATGCGGCTGCAGCGCGGCGAGGCGTTGGTGTTTTCGGTGCGCGCGGTGCCCTATGGCCAGGACCAGAAGCTGCTGCTCTCGCGTGACATCACACAGGTGGAGAAGCTTGAGATCATGCGGCGCGATTTTGTTGCCAACGTATCGCATGAACTGCGGACCCCGATCACCGTCGTGAGCGGTTTTCTCGAGACGCTTGCCGACGGCAAGGTGCAGCTCGACGAGGCGCGCGGCATGCACGTGATCGGCATCATGCGCGAGCAAAGCGA
>CAMDRY010000105.1 GCA_945906975.1 Bordetella parapertussis
ACACACCGCTCAGTCGTTGATCACCGCCGTTGTGAAAACGTCCTGCACATCGTCCAGCGCCTCGAGCGCATCCAGCAATTTTTGCATCTTCACGCCGTCATCACCGGCCAGCTGGGCCTCGGCCGAGGCCTTCATCGTCACCTCGGCGTGCTCGGGCTTGAGGCCGGCCTTGGCCAGCGCCTCTTTCACCGCGGCAAAATCATTGGGCGGGCAGATCACCTCGATCGAGCCGTCGTCGTTGGCGATGACATCCTCGGCGCCCGCATCAAGCGCCGCCTCCATCACCTTGTCTTCGGACGCACCCGGTGCGAACACCAACAGGCCGCAATGCTTGAACAAGAAGGCGACCGAGCCGTCAGTGCCCATGTTGCCGCCGTTCTTGGCGAACGCGTGGCGCACTTCGGCCACCGTGCGCACGCGGTTGTCGGTGAGGCAGTCGACCATCACCGCCGCGCCGGCAACGCCGTACCCCTCATAGCGCACCTCTTCGTAGTTGACACCCTCCAGTGCGCCGGTGCCGCGCTTGATCGCGCTCTCGATGTTGTCCTTGGGCATATTGACATCGCGCGCCTTGTCCATGGCAAGGCGCAGTCGCGGATTCATCGCCGGGTCGCCCCCGCCCATGCGCGCGGCCACGGTGACCTCCTTGATCAACCGCGTGAAGGCCTTACCCTTCTTGGCATCGGTAATCGCCTTCTTGTGCTTGATATTCGCCCACTTGCTGTGCCCGGCCATAAAGCCTCTGCCTCTGTGACGGTTCGGACAGCTTATAATTTTACCATTCCGGCCCACCGGACCGCAGCATCATTCGAGATTCACGACAGAGATTCACGACAAGGATCGCCTCCCCATGATCACGCCCATCGCCGTCGCCAGGTCAGGCGCCACCGAACTGGCACTGCTGCCCGCCCTCGCCAACCGCCACGGGCTGATCGCCGGCGCCACCGGAACGGGCAAGACGGTGACCCTGCAGACGCTGGCGCAGGG
Source organism: Bordetella parapertussis (assembly GCA_945906975.1). Next base: position 988 of record CAMDRY010000105.1, read on the forward strand.
CTTCTCTGCCATCGGCGTGCCGGTGTTCATGGCCGATGTCAAAGGCGACCTGTCGGGCATCTCGCAAGCGGGCGCGATGACGCCAAAACTGCAGGAGCGCATCAACGCGCTGGGTCTGGAGGGCTTCGCTTTCGCCGCCTGCCCGACGGTGTTCTGGGACGTGTTCGGACAAAAGGGCCACCCGGTACGCGCCACGGTGTCGGGCATGGGCCCGCTGCTGCTCGGTCGCGTGCTCAATCTCAACGACACCCAGCAAGGTGTGCTCAGCCTGGTGTTCAAGATCGCCGACGACAAGGGTCTGTTGCTGCTCGACCTGAAGGACCTGCGCGCGATGCTGCAGCACGTGGGCGAGAACGCCAAGGACTTCACCACCGCCTACGGCAATATCTCGGCCGCGTCGGTCGGCGCGATACAGCGCGGCCTGCTCGAGATCGAGCAACAGGGCGGCGACAAGCTGCTCGCAGAGCCCTCACTCGACATCGCCGACCTGATGCAGACCGACAGCCGGGGCGCCGGCGTGGTCAACATCCTCGCCGCCGACAAGCTGATGAATTCGCCCAAGCTGTATTCGACCTTTTTGCTCTGGATGCTGTCCGAATTGTTCGAGCACCTGCCCGAGGTCGGTGATGTCGACAAACCCAAGTTGGTGTTCTTTTTTGACGAGGCCCATCTGCTCTTCAACGATGCGCCCAAGTCCCTGCTCGACAAGATAGAGCAGGTCGTGCGGCTGATCCGCTCCAAGGGGGTGGGGGTGTATTTTGTGACGCAAAACCCGCTCGATATCCCGGACACCGTGCTCGGCCAGCTGGGCAACCGCGTGCAGCACGCGCTGCGCGCCTTTACGCCACGCGACCAGAAAGCGGTGAAGGCGGCGGCCGAAACCATGCGCGCCAACCCGAAACTCAATGTCGAGACCGCCATCACCGAATTGTCTGTGGGTGAGGCGCTGATTTCCCTGCTCGATGAAAAAGGCCGCCCCACCATCGTGGAGCGTGCCTTCGTGCGGCCGCCCGGTTCGCGCATAGGCCCGGCCAGCGACGCCGAACGCGATGCGCTTATCAAGTCTTCGATCCTTTACGGCCACTATGAGCAGGTCGTTGATCGTGAGTCGGCCTACGAGAAGCTGAGCGCAAAAACCATCGCCCGTCAGGGCGGCACGGCCGCAGACGCCCCTGCCGGAACCGCCAGTGGCGGCATTTTCGGCTCACTGGGCGAACTGCTGGGCGGCAGCACCGGAGCGCGCGGCGTGCGTCACGAAGGCTTGCTCGAGTCGGTGGCAAAGAGCGCGGCGCGCGCGGTCGGCTCGCAGATCGGCCGTGAAATCATCCGCGGCGTGCTCGGTTCCATTCTTGGCGGCGGAAAACGCCGATGAGGCGCGGCAAGTGCCGGGCCGTCCCTTGAGCCGCGTCTCCTATCGCGCCATCGGCATCGCCCTCGCATTGGTCGGCGCCGCGCTATTTTCGCTCAAGGGCGTTACCACCAAGCTGATCTACGCCTACCGTGCCGACGCGGTGACCCTGCTCGCGCTGCGCATGCTGTTCTCGGTGCCGTTTTTCCTGGTTATCGCAGCGTGGTCCGGGCGCAAGCACGGGACAACGCCGCTGTCACGCGGCGACCTCGGGCTGATTGTGATACTGGGCCTGACCGGCTATTACCTCTCCAGCTTCCTCGATTTTCTCGGCTTGCTTTATATTTCGGCCACACTGGAACGCCTGACGCTTTACCTTTACCCGACTATGGTGCTGCTGTTGTCGGTGATGTTCCTGAAGGCGCGCGCACGCGGCGTGGACATCAGCGCCATCGCACTTTCCTATGCCGGGATTGCGCTGGTTTTTTTGTCGGCCGGCCACGTCGCGGGCTCAAATCTGCAGCTGGGCGGGCTGCTGGTTTTGGGCAGCGCCTTTGCCTACGCCATCTATCTGGTGGCCGGCACCGAGGTGATCAAGCGCATCGGCTCGATCCGCTTCACCGCCTATGCCATGACGGTATCGAGCGTCGCCGGCATCCTGCAATTCCTCGTGCTGCGCCCGCTTGATGCGCTGGTGCTGCCGATGGCGGCCTACGGCTTGCTGGTGGTGCTGGCGCTGTTCCACACCGTGCTGCCTGTGTTCATGATCGGCGAAGCGCTCAAGCGCATCGGCGCCACGCAGTTTGCCGTGATAGGCGCGATCGGCCCGCTGACCACCATGGCGGTCGAGTGGGCCGTCCTCGGAGAAGCGCTCAATGGCACGCAGATTTTCGGCTCGGTGCTGGTGTTATCGGGTGTGCTGCTGGTAACCTTGAAACCCAAACCGTGACAACCACCGCAAATTCACCGGCCGGAAACCAGGTGCGCACCGGGCAGACCTTAGCGCCCGATGGCACCGTCTTTCCCGCCATCTTCTGAACAACCCCCAACCCGGAGTGAACGGCAGCCCGGAAATTTTCCGTTGCTTGCCTTCTGCAGTCCATGATCCTTTACGCCACAACGATTTTCGTCAGCGCCTTCCTGTTGTTCCAGGTGCAGCCCCTCATTGCGAAGCTCATCCTGCCATGGTTCGGCGGTTCAGCCGCGGTGTGGACCACCTGCATGCTGTTTTTCCAGGTGCTGCTGCTTTGCGGTTATGTCTATTCACATGCACTGATGGGCATACGCCAGCCCGCGCGCCAACGCCTCGTGCACTGCATTCTGCTGGGCATTTGCCTGCTGGTTTTGCCGATCTCACCGGATGTTTCATGGAAGCCCACCGGGGGCGATGACCCGACATTGCGCATCCTCGGCCTGCTTGCCACCAGCGTCGGCCTGCCCTACTTCGTCCTGTCAACCACCGGACCACTGGTGCAGGCCTGGTATGCGCGCACCCACATCGGCGCCTATCCCTACCGACTGTTCGCGCTTTCCAACTTTGGTTCGCTGCTCGCGCTGTTGAGCTACCCGCTGCTGGTCGAGCCGCTGCTGTCGGCACATTGGCAGGCGCTGGCCTGGTCTTCGGGCTTCACCCTGTTCGCCCTGCTGTGCGGCACGCTGGCCTGGAAAACCAACGGTGGACTGGTCGCAGCCGGGCCCGGTGAAACGTCATCTGCGGCGGCGCCCGCGCCCACCACCGGCATCAAGCTCTGGTGGGCCGCCCTCGCCGCTTGCGCCTCCGCCCTGCTGCTCGCCTTCACCAGCCACCTGTCGCTCAATATCGCCCCCATCCCCTTCCTGTGGGTGCTGCCACTGCTGCTCTACCTTGCCAGCTTTATCGTCTGCTTCGAGGCGCCCCGCTGGTACCGGCGTGACTTCTACTTCCCGCTGCTGATCGCCGGACTGGGCGGTGTGTGCTACACGCTCACACCCGGCCATCTGCACCCGAAGATCATCGTGATGGTGCCGCTGTACGCGGTCACGCTGTTTTGCGCCTGCATGGTCTGCCACGGCGAACTCGCGCGCGCCAAGCCGCATCCGCAATACCTCACCTCCTTTTACCTGCAACTCGCGCTGGGCGGCGCGCTCGGCGGGCTGTTTGTCGGCCTTGTCGCCCCGCACTTGTTCAACGATTTGTATGAACTGCCCATCGGGCTCGCGACGCTGGCGGCCCTCGCCTTCGCCGCGCTGTACCGCGACCGCGGCAGCATCTTGCACCGGCGCTTCGCCCTGCCGGCGCAAGCGCTGGCGGCAGCCCTTGTCGCCGCCTTCTGCGGCACACTTGCGTGGGGCTATGGCGCATTTGCGGACACCCGCCCTTCCTCGGTGCGCAACTTCTACGCCGTGCTCAAGTTTGAGGACTCGGGCAGCGGCGAAGTCGCGGTGCGCGAACTCAAGCACGGCACGATCCAGCATGGCAGCCAGTTCCTCGATGCCTCGCGCCGCAACTGGCCGACCACCTACTACGGTCCGTTGTCGGGTGTCGCACTGGCGATCAAGTCGACCGAAGAGGCGCGCCGCATCGGCGTCGTCGGGCTTGGCGCCGGTACGCTCGCGGCCTACGGCCGCAGCGGCGATGTCATGCGCTTTTACGAGATCAATCCGCAGGTGGTGGATCTGGCGCGCAAGCAATTTAGCTTTCTTTCCGACAGCAAGGCGACGATCGAAGTCGCGCTGGGCGATGCGCGCCTGGTGCTCGAGCGCGAAGCGCCGCAGCAATTCAACGTGCTGGCCGTGGACGCGTTCTCGAGCGACTCGATTCCGGTGCACCTGCTCACGGTCGAGGCGTTCCGCGCCTATATGCGCCACCTCAAGCCCGACGGCTTGCTCGCCATCCACGTGTCGAACCGCTACCTCGACCTGCTGCCGGTGGTCGCCAAAGCCGCCACCGCGCTTTCGCTGGAGGTTCGTCAGGTCTACGCGGCGGATAACTATGAAATCGGCGTATTCAGCTCCGACTGGCTGTTGCTCGCGCGCGCGCCCGGCGCCTTCAACGAGGCGGAGCTCAAAGCCAACGTCAAGCCACTTGAAGCACAAGCCGACATCCGGCTCTGGACCGACGACTTCAGCGACTTGCACGGCATACTGAAATAACAGACTGGGCGCGGATTCACCGCCGCGCCGCGCTTCCCATATACTGGGCGAATCAACCGACTTGAGGAGGAACACTAAAATGACTTTTGACGCGAACGCCAAACAGAAACTCAACCGCAGAAAATTCATCAAGGCCGGCACGGCCGCCGCCGCCACTGCCGCCATCGCCGGCTTCCCCTCCATCCTGCGCGCGCAGGCGCCGATCGAACTCAAGATCAGCCACTACGTCCCGGCGCTGCACGGCCTGCAAACGGACTTTATCGAACCCTGGTCCAAGGACATCGAAAAGCGCACCAACGGGCGGGTCACCTTCAAGATATTCGCGGCCGCCAGCCCACTTGGCAAAGCGGAAAACCAGCTTGACCAGGTGCAAAACGGCATCGTCGACATCGCCTTCGGACTGTCAGGCAATCCACGCGGGCGCCTGCCGCGCAGCATCATCGTAGAAATGCCCTTCTTGATAGAGGGCGCAGGACAGGGATCACGCACACTGATGTCCCTGTATCCAAAATATCTCAAGGAAGAATACAAAGGCATCAAGGTGCTGTGCCTGCTTACCCACAATGCCGGGCACATCCACACGCGGGACAAGAAAGTCGAAAAAATGGAAGACTTGGTCGGACTGCGCCTGCGCACGCCAAGCGCGACCGCTTCTGCGATGCTAACGCAACTGGGCGCGGTGCCGGTGGGGATGCCCCCGGGAGCGGCCTACGAGCAACTCCAGAAGGGTGTCATTGATGGCGCCTGCTTCCCCTGGGATCCGGTGCGCGCGTTCAAGATCGACGAAGTCGCCAAGTTCCATACCGTTGCGAGCTTTTACACCGCGGCATTCTGGTTCGGCATGAACGAGAAAAAGTTCAACTCCCTCCCGGTCGAGGTGAAAAAGATCATCGACGATGTTTCGGGCGAGTACCTCGCCTCGCGCATGCAGGGCTGGTGGGACAAATGGGACGCCGCTGGCAAGGCTGCGGCCATCGCCCGTAACAACACCATCATCACCCTCAGCGAGGCCGAGCGCAAACGCTGGGCTGACGCGCTGATCCCGACCTACAACAAGGTCATGATCGAAACCGAAGGCCAGGGCGTCAAAAACGCGCGCGATATCTATATCGAGATGCAGCGCGCCGCGGCCAAGTTCGCGCCGAAAAAAGCCTGACCTTGCGGCTAGGGCTAGGGGCTAGATGCTAGATGCTAGATGCTAGGTGCTAGATGCTCGGGATAAAGCATGAAACTGCTTGACCGCCTGTGCGCGTGGTCGGAAGAGGTCACGCGCTTTTCGGCGTGGTGCGGGCTCTCCCTTCTTGCCTGCGCGACACTGGTGACCGTACTCGACGTGCTGACACGCCGGTCCATCGGTTGGTCGGTGCCGGGACTGGTTGACCTGACTCAACTCTTTGTCATGGGCTTTGTTTTCCTGTCGATCCCGTTCGCGTTCACACGCGAAGCCAACGTCGCGGTGGAGTTTGTCACCGACCTGCTGCCCGAGCGCCCTTTGGCACTCGTGAAGGCGGCCGGCGCCTTTGCCGCAACCGCATTCATGATCGCCCTCAGCTGGTATTGCCTGTCTCGCGCGCAGCAGCAACTGGAAAGCGGGGATGCTTCGCAAACCATAGGCATTCCTTTTATCTGGAACTGGATCCCGCTGATGATCGGCTTCGTGCTGGGTATCGTTGCGAGCCTCCTGCAAATGCTGCGTTACGCCCGCTTCGGCCTGTTTGGCACCGGATCCGCCGAAAGCGGACAGTCGGCGCAAGTTTAGGACACCCTGATGCAAGGACCCACACTCGGGCTCATCGGCTTTGCCGTCTGCATGGGCCTTATTTTTTTGCGCGTGCCGGTTGCCGTGGCCATGGGCGTCACCGGCGCGATCGGATTCGGCTTCACCAATGGCTGGGAAAGCGTTGCATTCATTCTGGGAAAAGTGCCGTTTGACACGGTTTTTCCCTACGATCTTTCGGTCGTGCCCTTGTTTGTGATGATGGGGGTGTTCGCCGGTCATGCGGGACTGTCGCGCAGCCTCTATAACTGCGTTGCGGCGTTTGTCGGGCAACTGCGCGGCGGACTCGCCCTTGCCACCGTGGGCGCCTGCGCCCTGTTCGGTGCCATTTGCGGATCGTCGCTGGCCACGGCGGCGACATTAGGCAAGGTCGCGTTGCCGGAGATGAAACGCCTGAATTACGACGACAGCCTCGCCGCGGCCTCGATCGCCGCTGGCGGCACATTGGGCGTGATGATCCCGCCGAGCATCATCTTCGTCATTTACGCGCTGATGACCGAGCAGTCCATCGGCAAGCTGTTTTTGTCCGGCATCCTGCCGGGCATTCTTGGCACCATGCTCTACTGGGGCGCCGTCTATTGGATCACGCTGCGCAACCCGGCAGCCGGGCCGGCGGGGCCGCGCCTTTCATGGACGGAAAAATTCACGGCGCTGCGCGATGTCTGGAAAGTGGCCTCCCTTTTCGCGCTGGTTCTGGGCGGCATGTACTTTGGCTGGTTCACACCGACCGAGGCTGCCGCGGTGGGCGCTGCCGGCGCCGTGTTGCTGGCATGGGCTGGCGGCCAGATCAATCGCGTCATGCTCAAGCAATGCATGATCGAAACCACCACGACATCGGCCATGATCTTCATGATCCTGATCGGCGCGAATATTTTCAATTTCTTCGTCGAAGCGACAGGATTCACGCAGGCGACGGTCGACTGGGTGCAGGGTCAGGGCTTCAACCGCTGGGTGGTGATGCTGATTTTGATGCTCTTTTACATCGTACTGGGCTGCTTCCTCGACAGCATTTCGATGATTTTGCTGACCATCTCCGCCGTATTCCCGCTGATAAAAACGCTGGGCTTCGACCCGATCTGGTTCGGCGTCATGGTCGTCACGGTAGCCGAGATCGGCATGATCACGCCGCCCGTCGGCATGAATCTCTTCGTGCTGCAAGGCGCGTGCGGCATACCAATGAAGACAATAGTGCGGGGCATCATGCCCTTTGTCACCGCCGACTGCGTGCGGCTCGTACTGCTTTGCCTTTTCCCCTGGATTGCGACCTGGATCCCCTCGCAAATGGGTTGACCCCATTCGAAGGCAAGACCAACTTACGCAAACCGGACTGGCGAATCAATCTGTCACTCGGGTTCGGGCTGAATTAAACTGCTGCGATATTCGCTCCCCGCCCGGGCGGCGCATCCCACGGAGGCATCATGAACTCACCCAAAATCACCGGCGTCGCCACGCTCGGCCTCAAAGACCCCCAGCTGTTCCGTCAGCAGTGCTACATCGACGGGAAATGGTCCGATGCCGACAGTGGCAAGACCGTCACCGTCAGCAACCCGGCCAGCGGCGAAATTCTCGGCACCATCCCCACCATGGGAACCGATGAAACACGCCGCGCCATCGATGCGGCCAACGCCGCCTTTCCGGCCTGGCGCGCCAAAACGGCAAAGGAGCGCAGCACCATCCTGCGCAAATGGTTCGAACTGATGATGCTGCACCAGGAAGACCTGGCAAAGCT
>CAMDRY010000106.1 GCA_945906975.1 Bordetella parapertussis
GGCGCGATCGCGGCCGGCGTGCTCGAGCAGGCGCGAATGTTCGTTGTCGTGGCAGTAGAGGCACAACAGCTCCCAGTTGCTGCCGTTGGGCGGGTTGTTGTCGTGGTTGCCGTCTTTGTGGTGCACGGTGAGCATGCGCAGGTCGGCGCTGGCGAACGCGCGCGCGCAACGGCCGCAGACATGCGGATAGAGTTTCATCGCTTGTGCGCGGTAGCCCTGCTCGCGCAGATCGCGCGCATGGCGCGCCTCGGCGACGATGCGGTCGAGCTTATTCGCCTCAGGCCGCGTCGCCATGGTCCGCCTCGATTGACGCCGCGTGCGCCGCGGCCGGCAGTGCGCTATCGCGCAGGCGATTGAGGCCGATAAACACGCACAGCGCGGCATAGGCATCGTTCGCGGCGTAGAGCCGCTGCCTGTCATCGAGTTGCGCGGCCGCCCAGTTGGAGGTGGTCACCCGTTTGGATTTGTGGAATTTCCGGCCAAGCACGATGGCCACGCCGGCGCGCACGCCGGTGCTGCCGCGGTAGCCGTTTTTTGAGAACACGCTGTTCAGGTCGAGCAAGGCGCCCATGGTCACGCCAAGTTTGTTCTGAATGTGGCTGCGATCCGACCCGAGGCCAAAGCCGACCTTGAGCAGGTCCTCGGAGGCGAGCAGTTCGGCCAGCAGGCGCCGGCCCTCCTCGCGGTGCAGTTGAAACAGGAAGGCCTTGCTGCGCGTGGCAAACTGCACGACGTGCGGGCCGTTGTTGACCGTGGTCTTGAGGAACACCGGCTTTGATTCGGAATCAAAGCCGACAATTTTTTCGGCGCGGATCTCGCTTGCCGCAGATTCAAACTGTTGCAGCGTGGCCGGCGTGACGATGCGATCGAGTGAAAGACCCTCGAACGGATCGAGCAAGCCGGTTTCCTCCTTGCCTGGCGCGGGTATTCGCATCAGGGCGCAAAGCACAGGTTGATTTTTTCCATGTAGTCGCGGCCGCCACCGGCGCTTAGCGTGGCGCCGTCACCGCGCGTTTGAGCTCTTCCATCGCGCGCTCAAACAGCCACTCGACCGGATAGTACAAAAAGGTCGCGCCAAGGGCGCGGAAGGCCGCAATGTCGGCGAGCCGCCCGGGCATGCCAAAGGGCCGGCCCGCCGCGCGCATGTGCGCCGCCACTTCGGCGATGGCCTGCTCGACATCGGGGGTGCGCGCGCCGCGCTTGCCGGTCATCTCGTAGGAAAGGTCGTTGGGGCCGATGAGGATGACGTCCACGCCGGGCACCGCTGCCATTGCGCCGGCCTGCTTGACGGCGGCTTTGGTCTCGATTTGCACCACCACCAGTTTGTTCGCCGCGGCATCGCCGCAGGCATAGCGCACGAGTTCGACGATGGCCGCCGCCTCCTCGGCCGAATCGACGTGCGGCACGACGATACCGTCGACCTTGCGGTCAAGGTAGCGCACCAGCACCTCGGGCGCCTTGGACCAGCTGCGCACCACGCAGGGTAGGCCGGCGGCGCGCGAGGCGCGGATCAGGTCGGTGGCGGCGTCCAGGCCTATGCCGGTACGCTCGCAATCGATGAAGGCGACATCGGCGCCCAGCTTGGCCAGGGGCTCGATGATGTCGGCGTTGTGCCCGCCGATGTTGATCGCGATGGCGACTTCGCCACGGCGCATTTTTTCTTTAAGCTTGGAAGTCATAGACCTTTGCCGGGTTGTCCACAAGAATGCGTTTGCGCATTGCCGCGTCGGGGAAGCATTTTGAAAACACATCCAAGAGGTCGCCGTCGTTGGGCATCGCCGATTTGATGAACACGTGCGGCCAGTCGCTGCCCCACATCAGGCGCTCGGGCACCGCCTCGGCCAGCGCCTGGGCGAAGGGCGTCGTGTCCGGGTAGGGCATGGCGCTTAGCGTGAGACGGTAAGGTGCGGTGAGTTTCACCCATGCCTTGCCGTCGCGCATCAGGCGCAGCAGCGCGGCAAAGCCGGGCGTCTCCAGGCCTGCGGCCACCGGCACATAGCCCAGATGCCCGAACACCATGTCCACCGGAAAGTCCGCGAGCTGTTGGTCGAGCTGCGGAAACTCGTTGACGTGCATCAGGAATTCGATGTGCCAGCCCATGGGCTTGATGCGTTGTGCCAGCGCGCGCAGCTCATCGAGTGGCAGCTGGCCCTTGTTGGTCTTGAGGTCGACGATGTTGGCGCGCAGGCCGCGCACGCCGGCCGCGTGCAGGCGCTCCAGTTCGGCCTGCGGTGCGTCGAAGGGCACGACGGCCACGCCGCGCAGGCGCTTGGGATCGAGCGCCAGTGCATCGAGCATGGCGCGGTTGTCATTGCCATAAATGCTCGGCTGTACCAGCACGCCGCGCTCGATCCCCAGGGCATCGAGCATGTGCCGGTAGTCCTGCGGGCTTGCCTCCGGCGGCGTGTAGAGCCGCTCGGCGATCAGCGGGTAGCGGCTTTGCGGGCCGCAGACGTGCGCGTGCACATCGCAGGCGTGCGCGGGTAGGGCCTGCGCCGCTCGTTTGGGCGCGGGGTCGTGCGGCGCGCAGTCGGGCGCTGTGAAGCGGGGCGGCGCGAAGCCGGGTGGTGTCGTGGTCATGGCGGTCCTAGTCGATTTTTGCACCGGATTCTTTGACGACCTTGGCCCACTTGCTGACCTCGTCGCGAATGAGTGCGGCATATTCTTCGGGCGTGCTGGTCATCGGCTCGGCGCCCTGCTCGCTCAGATACTTGCTCATGGCCGGGTCTTTGACGATGCGCACTATGGTGGCATTGATTTTGGCCACCAGCGCAGCGGGCAGCCCCGGCGGACCGACCAGGCCGAAGAAGCCGCTGGCCTCGTAGCCCGGAACGCCGGCCTCGGCCAGCGTAGGCACGTCGCGCAATGCCGGCACGCGCTTGGTGGTGCTGACGCCAAGCGCCTTGATCTTGCCCGACTTGATGGCCGGCACGGCGGAGGGGCCGGTCGCGAACGACACGTTGACGTGCCCGGCGATCAGGTCGCTCATCGCCGGCGGCCCGCCCTTGTAGGGCACGTGCAGCATGTTGGTCCCGGTCATGCTCTTGAACAGCTCGGCGGCGAGGTGGGGCTGGCTGCCGTTGCCGGCCGAGCTGTAGCTGAGCTGGCCTGGTTTGCTTTTGAGCAGCGCGATGAACTCCTTCAGGTCGGCGGCCTGCACCGACGAATGCACCACCAGCACCTGCGGGGTTTCGGCAACCAGCGTGATGGGCGTGAAGTCCTTTATCGGGTCGTAGTTGAGTTTAGGATAAAGGCTGGGGTTGATGCTGTGCACGGTCGATGCCATCAGCAGCGTGTAACCATCGGCTGGCGACTTCATCGCGTTTTCTGCGCCGATATTCGCGCCGCCGCCGGGGCGGTTGTCGACGATCACCTGCTGCTTCCACTCTTCGGTCAGTTTTTGCGCAATGGCGCGCGTCAGGATGTCGGTGGTGCCGCCAGCCGGGAAGGGCACGACGATGCGCACGACTTTGTTCGGGTAGTCCTGCGCCTGTGCGCTGGCGGGCGGGGCCAGAGTAAGGGTGATGGCGCCGACGAGAGTGCCAGCCAGAGTTGCCAGTGTCTTGAGTGGTTTCATTTTATCCTCCGTTGGTTTGTTGCAGGCCGGACCCTGTGCATGGCATGGTTTCACTCGGTTAAATCTTGAAAATTCTAGGTGGTGCTGAACAGGCGCCCCGCGCCCGGCACGACGCGTTTGTCACCGATGCGCCGCAGCGTGCCCCACATCGCTGCCTGGTTGCTGGTGACGACCGGCCGGCCCGACTCGCGCTCGAGCGACTCGATGATGTCCAGCGTGCGCAGGTTCGAGCAGCTGATGAAAATCGCCTCGGTCTCCGGGCGCAGCACTTCCATAGCCAGGACTTTTACCGCGTCGGTGGTGACGCTGCCGTGCGCCTGGGTCGCCAGCCCCTTCATCGCCACGATGTCGAATCCGGCCGCCTCGAGGTAGGTGCGCAGCTTTTCATTGAGCCAGGGCTCGTAGGGGGAGGCAACGCTGATTTTTTTGGCACCCAGCCTGTTCAGGGCTGCGACGATGGCGGCGGACGAGGTCACGCTGGGGATGCCGCTGTGCCGCTCCAGCTCGGCGGCGAGGGCGAGGTCTTGTTGCGGCGATTTTAGAAAGCCGCTGCCGGTGCAGCCGTGGCAGATGGCGTTGACCTTGGCATGCGAGAGCAGCTCGGCGGCGGCCGGTGCCTGGGTGCTGAGCCAGGCGAGGTTTTCCTCCGAATCGGCGTTATGCCGGATGCGCTGCGAGTGCAGCGACACGCCTTGTCCGCCCATGCGCTGGAACTCGTATTCCATCACGGTGTTCCATGATGGAACGATGATGCCTATCTTCAGGTCCCAGTCCACACTTTTCTCCGCGACACTTCCGGTGTAAAGCCTGTGCCAAGCCGGCGGAAGCGAACGCGTCGATGGTAACCCTGAACGAGGGTCAAATCAATCGCGCGCGTCCCGGTCGGCGTTGCTGCGGCGCCGGTGCGTTCAGTCGAGCTTGATGTCGGCGTCCTTCACGACCTTGGTCCAGCGCGCGAAATCTTCCTTGATGTAAGCGGAGAATTGTTCCGCCGTGCTTGGCGACGGGTCCAGCGCGATGCCGGCGAAGCGCTCGCGCGTAGCGGGCATGGTCAGCACCTTGGCGATGGCGGTGTTGAGCTTTTCAACAATATCGGCGGGTGTGCCGGCCGGCGCGAGCACACCGGTGATGTTGGTCACCACGTAATCGGACACACCGGATTCCTTCATCGTCGGAACATCCGGCAGCAGCGCATTGCGCGTTTCGGAGGTCACGGCGAGCGCGCGTATTTTTCCCGACTTGATGGCCGCGACCGAACTGGAGAGCTGGTCGAACAGCAGGTTGACCTGACCGGCGACGAGATCCACACCGGCCGGGCCGCCGCCCTTGTACGGAACGTGGATGAAGCGCGTGCCGGTTATCGCCTGGAACAGCTCGCCGACGAGATGGTTGGAGCTGCCGGTGCCGCCCGAGGCCATGCTGATCTTGCCCGGCGAGGCCTTGGCCAGCGCGATCAACTCCGCCACGGATTTCGCCGGGAGCGAAGGGTGCACCACCAGCACGAACGGCGTGGTCGCCACCAGACTGACCGGCGCGAAATCGCGCACCGGGTGATACGAGATCTTCGGATACAGACTGGGCGCCACGCTCACCGTGCTGTTCGATCCCATCATCAGCGTGTAGCCGTCGGGTGCGGATTTGGCCACGACCTCGGCGCCGATGATGCCGCCCGCGCCGACGCGGTTCTCGACGAGGACGTTGCGCCCCAGCAGTTCGGACATGCCGGGCGCGATCTGGCGCGCGGTGATGTCGACATTGCCGCCGGCGGCGAAGGGGACGATCAAGCGTATCGGTTTGTTCGGGTAGGGCTGCGCCAGCGCTGTGGCCGCTAATGCCAGTGCGGCCAAGGCCATTCCCATATTCGTGACGATCATTTTCGTTTTCATGTTTCCTCCGGACACGTTGCTGGTTTGAATGTGCAGGGGAATCCGGGCCTGCCCGGGCGCCTCTGCCGGTTTTGTATGATCGCCTGCAAACCCGCGCCAGTCGGGCATTTCCAGCTTGTTGTCATGGTGGGTGATGCCCGCCGGTCCATGTGTCCATGTGTCCTGGTGTCTTGGTGTCTTGGTGTCCTGGCGTCAGTGCGGTTTATTGTGATGCAAGCCCGGGCCCGGAACGTGTTCGGTGAAGGCGGCGGCATGGTGGGCGTGGGCGGGATGTTCGGGCACTTTGTGGCCGACGCGCTGCGGCAGCAGCGAGCCGATGAGCATGCCGGCGATGGCCGCGAGCAGGCCCACCAGCTGCGCCGGCCAGATATCGCTTCGCACCAGTGTTTCGAACAGGATCCAGGTCAGCAGGCCGGCGCCGATGGCGTAGTAGGCGCCCTGTGTGGTGGCGCGCTTCCAGTAGAGCCCGAAGGCCAGGGGAACGAAGGCCGCCACCAGAGTGATCTTGTAGGCGCTCTCGACCATCTGGAATATCGTCGATTTGCTGTTGAGCGCAAACGCCAGCACGATGCCGGCAAAGACCACGATGGTGATGCGCATTACGCGCAACAGTGTGTGGTCTTTCATGTTTGGCGCAAAGCCGCGGACGATATTTTCGGAGAACGACACCGAGGGCGCGAGCAGCGTCGCCGAGGAACAACTCATGATGGCGGCCAGCAAGGCACCGAAAAAAATCACCTGCGCAAACACCGGCGTGTGCTGCAGGATCAGCGTCGGCAGCACCAGTTGCGAGTCGGTTTCAACCAGCGCGCCGAACACCTTGGGGTCAACCATGGTCGCGGCGTAGGCGAGAAACATCGGCACAAAGGCGAAAAAGAAGTAAATCGAACCGCCCAGCACCGAGCCGCGCACCGCGGTGTTCTCGTCCTTGGCCGAGGTGATGCGCTGGAACACGTCCTGTTGCGGGATGGAGCCGAGCATCATGGTCACCCAGGCGCCGAAGAAGGGAATCCACACCTCGTAGCCGCCCTGCGGGAAAAAGTTCAGTTTGCCCGCCGCGGAGGCGTGCTCGATCACCGCGCCAACGCCGCCGGTGAGGCCGCTGATGACCCAGCCGATGAAGAGCATGCCGGCCATGACGACGATCATCTGGATGAAGTCGAGCACCGCCACCGACAGCATGCCGCCTAGCACCGTGTAGGTGAGCACGATGCCCGCGCCCAGCACCATGCCCGCCGGCTGGCTGATCATGCCGGCGGTGACGACGTTGAACACCAGGCCGAGCGCCTTGATCTGCGCCGACACCCAGCCGAGATACGAGGCGACGATGCAGAGCGTGGTCACGACCTCGACCGGGCGGTTGTAGCGCTGGCGGTAATAGTCGCCTATGGTCAGCAGGTTCATGCGGTAGAGCTTGCGAGCGAAAAACAGGCCGGCAAAAATCAGGCACAACGACGAGCCGAAGGGGTCGGCGACGACGCCGCCGAGGCCGTCCTTGACGAATGTGGCGGAGATGCCCAGCACCGTCTCGGCGCCGAACCAGGTGGCAAACACCGTGGCGGTGACCACCGGCAGCGGCAGGTGGCGGCCGGCGACGGCGAAGTCCTTGGTGTTGTGGACACGCGAGCCGGCGTACAGGCCGATGCCTATGGAGACGATCAGGTACAGCACGACAAAGGTGATCAGCATGCCCGCGGGCCCCTTGCGTTGTGGAAAGAAGTAGTGAAAAAACTTTGCGGAAAGCGCTGCGGGAATTATAGCGAGGCGCGCCGGACGCGCAATCTGACGCGCAATCGGGCGTGGTGTGGATTCAAACCTGCCGCATCAAAGCGGGCACAGCGAGCCTGATGCAGAAAACCTATTGCAGCAACAGGTACATTATGAGGCCCAGTTGCGTCGCCAGCAGCACTGCGATCCACACCAGCGCCCCCGACTGGCGCGCCTGTTCCCGCAGCAGTTGCGCGGTGGCGCGCTCGAGCTGCCCGGCGCGGTCTTCGGCCAGCAGGCGGTGGGCGAGACGCGGTACTTGCGGCAACATCGTCGCCCAGGTTGGCGCCTCTTGTTTGAGCGCGCGCAGCAGGCCGCGCCAGCCGAGCTGCTCGTCCATCCAGCGTTCGAGGTAGGGTTTGGCGGTTTTCCACAGGTCGAGCCCGGGGTCGAGATCGCGGCCCAGGCCCTCGATATTGAGCAGGGTTTTTTGCAGCATCACCAGTTGTGGCTGGATCTCCACGCCAAAGCGGCGCGAGGTCTGGAACAGGCGCAGCAGCACCATGCCGAACTTGATCTGCGACAGCGGACGGTCGAATATGGGCTCGCACACCGAACGGATCGCCGCCTCGAGCTCGTCGACGCGCGTGTCGGGCGGCACCCAGCCTGACTCAAGGTGGACCTCGGCGACGCGCTTGTAGTCGCGGTTGAAGAAGGCGAGGAAGTTGCGCGCGAGGTAATGTTTGTCGGTATCGGTGAGTGTGCCCATGATGCCGAAATCGAGGGCGATGTACTGGCCCAACTTGCCCTCTTCGGTGGCGACCTGGATGTTGCCCGGGTGCATGTCGGCGTGAAAAAAACCGTCGCGGAACACCTGCGTGAAAAAGATCTCCACACCGGCGCGGGCGAGTGCGGGAATGTCCACGCCCTTGGCGCGCAGCTTGTCGACATGGCTGATCGGCGTGCCGTGCATGCGCTGCATCGTCATCACCGTCGGGCGGCACCAATCCCAGTAGATTTCCGGCACCGCCATCAGCGGCGAGCCGGCGAAATTGCGCCGCAGCTGCGAGGCGTTGGCCGCTTCGCGCATCAGGTCGAGCTCATCGTGCAAGTGCTTGGAGAATTCGCCCACCACCTCGCGCGGTTTGAGGCGTTTGCCGTCGGCCCACAGCGACTCCATCAGGCCGGCGGCGATATCCAGCAGCGCGACGTCCTTGTCGATCAGCGGCGCGATGCCCGGGCGCAGGATCTTGATCGCCACTTCCCTGCCGGCGTTGGGGCCATCGCGCAGCACGGCAAAGTGCACTTGCGCTACCGAGGCGCTGGCCACCGGCTCGGATTGAAAGTCGGTGAAGATGGTTTCTATCGAGTAACCGAAGGCGCGTTCGATTTCGGCGCGCGCCTGGGCGGCGGGGAATGGCGGTACCTGGTCTTGCAACTTGGCCAGCTCCTCGGCGAGGTCCTCGGGCAGCAGGTCGCGGCGCGTCGACAGCACCTGGCCAAACTTGACGAAGATCGGGCCGAGCGCTTCCAGGGCCTGGCGCAGGCGCGCCGCGCGCGGCTGGGCAAAACTGCGCCGCGGCAGCGCCGCGCGGATGAACGCGGAGAGCCGGCCGCTGGGCGTGGCGGCGAGCAAAAATTCTTCGAGACCGAAGCGAAGCGCTACGGAAATGATGCGTAACAGGCGCAGAAGACGAATCAAGTGGGAAGGGGCACGAAGAGGCGAAGCAGGGAATTTACCAGAAGCGAGCGCCGGTACCGCTGACGATTGGGGCCGGCGGCGGCGTATGGGTCGCCGCTA
>CAMDRY010000107.1 GCA_945906975.1 Bordetella parapertussis
CGTCCGCTATCCGGGCCCGATCCGCGGCGCCTTTCCCGGGTTCAAGGTGGACCTCGTCGAGCACCACAGCATGGTCGACTCTTGCACCGCGTGCACCTTCCGCGTGCTAAATTCGCACCATGAAAAAAACAAAAAGGGTTGGCGCCGGCCGGAAAGCCGTTCACGAAAAGGCGCCGGGTACCCACAGGTCGATTCGCGTCAGGAGCGTTCCTCCCGCGGACCTCGAGGGCCTGGAGCCGGATGCGCGCCATGCATGGCGCCATGACAATATTGGCCGCCTGTTCGTATTCGCCTTCCACGCGTTCGAGGAGCGGCTCCTTGCCGGCCTGCACGAACGTGGCCACCGGGACCTGAAGTACATCCACCTCAACCTGTTCCGGAATCTCGACTACGAAACCGGCACACGGATCGTGGACCTGGCCCGCCGCGTGGGCATCACCAAGGCTGCCATAGGGCAACTCGCCCGTGAAGGCGAGCGGCTGGGTTACTTCAGCATCGAGTCGGATCCCACGGACGCACGCGCGAAGATCGTCGCCTTTACACCAGCCGGAAAGGTGCTGCATGCCGACTTCAGGCGGCAAATCCTGAAGCTCGAGAGCGATTTCCGGCAGACACTAGGGGCAACGCGCTACGAATCGCTGCGGACGATACTATTGCGTTTGCGTACGCGTCTCGTCGAAAACCGCTGACCTCCGTCGCGTCTCGAACTTCATCGCCGGATGACGCCGCGCAGGCGCCATCACTGTGGCTGCAACCCGATGCGGCTGATAATTTCTCCCCAGTGCACAGCCTCCGTGCGGATGAACTCCGCCGTGCCCTGCACAGTGCGCGCACCTTGTCCGTTGAACCATCCCCACTGTGACAGCCGCTTTGCAAACTCCGGATGCCTCACGATTGAATCCGTTTCACGGTTTGCACGCTGAATGACCTCAGCCGGCGTCCCGCGAGGCGCGAGCACCACCACCCAGGCGTTCATCTGAAATCCCGGAAACGTTTCACCCACGGTCGGCACGTCTTCCCAGCCGTTCAGGCGGCTGCCGGAGGTGACGGCGAGCACGCGCACCTTTCCTGCCCGCACGAGTTCGGCGATGCCTGGCAGGGACAGGATGCACATCGAAATCTGTCCCGAGATAGTGTCTGTGAGAACCTGCTGCGTCGTCTTGTAAGGAACTTCCAGGAGGTCGGTGTTGGTGCGCCTGGCGAGCCACTTGCCGAACATACCTGACACTGGCACCGTTATTCCATAGCTCACTTTTCCGGGCTGCGCCCTCGCGAGCTCGATGGCTTCCTGTAGGTTCCTGGCTGGTAGCGCGGCATTGGCTATGAGCGCGAAGGCTGCTGAATCAACGATCGTTGCGACGGGTGTCAGGTCGCGGGCCGGATCGACCGACATCGATTTCATCGTCAGCGGGTTGATCACGATCGTCTGCGACGCGACGATGAAGGTGTGGCCGTCGGGCGCCGCCCGAGCCGCAGCCTCCAGAGCGATCATTCCTTCGCCGCCCGGGCGGTTATCCACGAACCATGGTTGCCCGAGAATTTTCGCCATCTGCTCGGCGTACAGGCGGGCGACGATATCGGTCACCCCACCCGCAGCTACTTGCGATATGACGCGGACCGGCTTAACAGGCCACGATTGCTGCGCGATCACCGGACCTGCGGCGCCGATAGCGGCAATAAACCACAGCATCCGTGTGTACCTCTTCATCATAATAGATTGCGTCATCACTTGATTTCACTCCTATCGGCTGTTGGCGAAGATTTCATCAAGAGGAAAGCGTGCAATTTTAGTATAGCCCGTATACCATATCCATATGCGAACTTGAGAGATAGGGGGAGACATGAATCGATGGCTGGCGGGGCCGGTACTCGCGATGGGTATGCTCGCAAGCACGGCGGCGTTCACACAGCAGTAAGGTACGCGTCGCCTAGCGGATACGGACGACGCGCTCGGGTTTGGCCGGGCAGCCTTGTCCGACGCAACGAAACGAGAATAGAAGCAGGCATATACCAAAGGCGGGCCGCGGGTGGGACGACTGACGCATCCAGATATTTGAGCCAAAAGGTGAGCATGATCATGAAAGGGCAAACTAAGTCGTCAAGGCACGGGCCTGCATGGGACATCCATGGGCAGACGCCGTCTCAAAGCCCCCGACTATTCTTGACAACTTTGTGTAAGAGGATAGAGAACGAGTGCGCTCAGAATCAAGATCGTTCAACACTGGTTCTCGATTCCATGAAGATAAGGATGACAATGAATGCAAAGCTGATGTGGCGTGTTCCAATGCTCGCCGGATGGGTGGTGCTCGCCGAGGCGCTGGGCGTGCCCACCGCCGGCAGCATCATCACTGTCGCGAGGATCAAGCCGAAATGAAGAGCATCCGCACGACACTGACGGGCAGCCTGCCCAGGCCCGAGGGGTTGCGATCTTTAATGTGGGATAAGGCAAATGGCAGGGAGGTGGACGACCGGGTGCTCGAGTCGAGCCTGACCGACGCCGTCGCGGAGACGGTCCGCCTGCAAGCGACTTCCGGCGTGAACATTGTATGTGACGGCGAATTCTCCAAAGTCACGTTCGCGAGCTACATGGGAGACCGGCTGACAGGCTTCGAGAAGGGCAAGGGTATTCCCTTACGGCGGGCGGACATCCTAGCCTTTCCCGATCTAGTGAAGGACCGCGGCAACATAGGGAACGTCGGAAATCGGAACATGGCAGTGACCGGACCGATCGAGTGGAAGAACTTCGATTTCGTCGAGCGGGACATCCGCAACCTCAAGGCCGCACTCGCTCAGCCCGGCGTCAAAGTGGACGGCGCGTTTATGCCTGCGGCATCACCCGGAGTCGTCGCGCGGAACATAAATCAGTACTATAGGACGGAGGAGGAATATCTCCAGGCCATTGCAGATGCGATGAGTCGGGAATATCAGGCCATAGTCGATGCAGGCTTCGAGCTGTCCGTCGATTGCCCGGACCTCGCGTCAGACTTCAATCAGTACCATCCGGAGTTCGACGTCCAGAGCTTTCGGCGCCGCTCCGAACTGCGCGTAGAGGCACTCAATTACGCGCTGCGCGGTATCCCGTCCGATAAAGTGCGCATCCATGTCTGCTGGGGTGGGTACGAAGGCCCCCATCACCTCGACATCCAGCTCCGCGACGTTATCGGAACATGCCTCAAGGTTAATGCTCAAGGACTGTCCATCGAAGGTTCGAATCCGCGGCATGCTCACGAGTGGACTATCTGGGAGGACATGAAGCTGCCCGATGGTAAGGTGCTCATCGCAGGCGTCGTCAACGACAAGACCAACTGGATTGAGCACCCCGAATGGGTGGCGCAGCAACTGGTCCGCCTGGGAAGGCTCGTCGGGCGTGACCGTATCATGGCGCACCCCGATTGCGGCATGTCCATGGGTCTCGGGCCCGATTCGAAGGTTCACGGCGTTCATCCGTCTCTCGTCTGGCCGAAGCTGAAAGCGATGGCCGAAGGGGCAGCGCTCGCGACCAGAGTACTTTGGCGTTAGTCACATCGGCATGAGATTCATAGCAATAGTCGCCGCCGCTCTCCTCGTTGCGCCCGTTGTCGCGCAAACCTTTCCGTCGAAACCGGTAAGAATCTTCAGCACCTCACCTCCCGGCAACAGCGGCGACACAGTGATGCGTATGATCATTCCGACGTTGAGCGCCGGATTCGGCCAGCCGATTCTCATGGAGAATCGCACCGCGGCTTCCGGCACCCAGGCAGGGCTTGCCGTAAAGAATTCAGATCCGGATGGCCACTCACTTTTCTACGCAGCGTCGGGTACGGTCGTAAGCGCGATTTTTCTGTTCAAGAACCTCCCCTTCGATCCAGTCAGGGACTTCACCGGCATCACCGAGGTCATGAACAATCCGAGCCTCTTCGCCGTAAGCGCCGCGCTGCCGGTTAATTCTATGAAGGACTTTCTCGATTATGCGCGGCGCAATCCCGGCAAAGTCGCCTATGGCAGTACGGGGGTCGGAACCGCCTTTCACATGCTGGGGGAATCATTCGAGCGCGATACCGGAGTCCGCATGTTGCACGTGCCCTATGGACAGGGAAGCGTCGCAGTACCGGTAACGGACCTTGCAAATGACCGCATCCAATTGTACTGGCCATCGCTGACTAGCCTTCTTCCCGTGTTGAAAACCGGCAAAGTGAAGGTGCTTGCCATCATCGACAAGGTTGGGCTGAAGGCGATGCCAAACGTTCCTACGATTTACCAGGACGTGCCGCACTATACTTTGGTGAAAGGTTTCTTTGGGCTATATGGGCCGGCGCGAATGCCGCGTTCAATCGCGGTCCGAGTACAGACAGAGATAAGGAGAGCGCTTGTCGATCCCAAAATGGTCGCGCGGCTGGACGAGCTTGGCATCCACGGCGGCGGCCAGTCTCCCGAAGAGTTCGAGCGAATGTGGCACGCCGCGATCGAGAACACCGGCCGGATCGCCAAGGATCTCAATCTTCAACCCCAATAAGATGGTGGACGCTGGCATGGATATCCTGGAAGTGCCGTCCAAGACAACCCAGCAAATGCTGCAGGACAACGTATCTGGCAGGTCTGGATGAACGTATCTTCGCTGAGCATCGCCGAACTCGTGCGCGCGGGAAAGGTGCGCGTTCTTTCGGTTACGCCGGCGGCGCGCCTGAAGGGTTGGGAAGACATACCCACGGTGGCCGGAGACATTTCTAGGCTTCCAAGAGGGTGGCTGAGTCGTTTGCTGGCTCCCAGAGAGACGCCAGCACCAGTTCTGGAGCGGCTGAACCGCGCTCCGATCCGATCATCCGCGATTCACTGTTCGCAGCGCGGGTCGCGCAGTGGGACTGGCAGGGTCTCAAAGGCACCAGGTCGGTCCAGGGCAGAGCCGACTTCATACAGGCGTAAGACATGCTCTGGAGAGAGACGTCGTTAACTGAACGGGAAAAACTGCAGTAGTTCCGACCCGTAGGGGATGCGGCGGCTAAAGATCGGTGGCCTCGGCCATCGGAAAAAGCATCTAAGGAGAACGCATGACACGCGAAGTGCTACTCGTCGGCAGCGTACCGCTGCAGCCTGCCTCAATAGTGTTCGAGACCGTGGTAAAACATCTCGGCACGCTCGCCCCGCGCATCCCGGATGGGGAACAGATTGGCTGGCTCCAAGCCGCATTCAGGACCTTCGCCCATCACCCAATGTTGGAGATCAGCAGGCAGGTACCGCTAGACGCTGGTGGACGCTTCCCTTTGAACATCTTCCGCTTAAAGGAGGGCGTCTCTCCCGAGCAGCTCAAGCTCGGTCCCTACGGCTTTGCGTCCAACGCGATCAACTCGTACCGGCAGTTCAAGCAGTTGCGCGACGAGGGAAAGATTCCCGCAGAAACCAAACTACAGATCACCATACCCGGCCCGGGGACTTCCGCGTACGTGATCGAGCTGCCTGGCGACAAGCTGCTTTCCATAGCCCGCGATGCGCTTGCGCGCGAGATTGAGGAGATCGCCGCGGCGATTCCTGCTGGCGACTTGGCTATCCAGCTCGACATCGCCATGGAAGCGGAGCACGAGGAGTACCTCCGCCGTCCCGATGCCTGGGACCAGCCTATGCACAAGGTCTTTCATTGGACGCTGGATCAGATGGCCGATTCTGCCGCGTGGCTTGCCGACAGGGTGCCGGCGGACGCGGATCTCGGCCTGCACATCTGCTCCATCTGGCATCACGACCCCGGCGCCGGCCAGGACAACCAGGTGCTGGTGGACGCGGCCAACTCCATCGCATCGCGCTTGAAACGGCCCATCGACTACGTCCACATCCCGGTGATTCCCGAGCACAAGCAGGCGGACTACGACCTGCTGCGCGGGCTGAAGCTCTCTTCCTCCACCAAGCTGTACCTTGGCTTGATCAATCTCGTCGATGGACTCGAGGGGGCGAAGCGTCGCATCGCCATGGCGAGCAGGACGTTTAAAGAATTCGGCGTAGCCATGTTCTGCGGCTTGGGTCGTGCCCCGACTGCCACGGGACCGTCGGGAACGTTTGCGCACGCGGTCATTCCAGCGTTACGTCGGGCAACGCCAAATACCGTCGGCGAGGTGCTGGACCTGCATCGCAAAGCGGCGAATGTCTAATTGCGCGCGCGCAATTGCTCGCAGCACTCTTCAGGGTATGGCAAAGTGGCGCTTACTTGTCCGATGAGCCAGTGAACTTGATGCCCGGTGCGTCCGGGCGGAGGAGCAAAGAAATCGTGAAACCCAGCCTGGTCGCCGCAGTATTCACCTTCTGCTGTCTGCCGCTAACCGCGACGGCTCAACCCTACCCTGTCAAGACGATTCTGGTCGTGAGCAGTTCGATAACAGGAAACAGCGGCGACACCGCCATGCGCCTGGCGATTCCCCCTGCTGCCGCCGCGATGGGCCAGGCCTTGGTCATGGAAAACCGCACCACTGCTGGAGGACAGGTCGCCGCGGTGGCGGTCAAGAGCGCGGCGCCGGACGGCTACACGGTGCTGTTCATGAGTCCGAGCCACGTGAACCTCTACTTCTTGCGAAAGAATCCCGGCTTCCACCCGGTCGATGACTTCACGCCGATCACCAAGGTGATCGGTGTGCCGAGCCTGTTCGCGATAAGCACCTCGTTGCCGGTGACGACAATGCGCCAGTTCATCGACTACGCCAAGCGGAACCCCGGTAAGATCGCCTACGGTTCGACCGGCCCTGGCACGGGATTCCACATGATCGGCGAGGCCTTCAGCGCCGACTACGGTGTGAGCATGCTGCATGTTCCTTACGCCTCGGGAGGAGTCGCACTACCGGTGAGCGACTTGGCAAACGAACGACTACAGCTTTACTTCCCCTCGTACATCAGCCTTCTGCCGGTGTTGAAAACCGGCAATGTCAGAGTGCTTTCCATCGTTGACAGGGCCCGGCTCGCGGTGCTGCCCGACGTGCCGGCGATTTTCGATGAGCTTCCGGATTACAAGTTACTGCCGTCCTGGTTCGGCCTTCTCGCACCTGCTGGAACCCCTGGCCCCATCGTCTCACGTCTTCAAAGCGAGTTCCGCCGTGCCCTGCAGAGTCGCGAGGTTGCGTCAAAGCTCGAAGCTCTGGGTGCTACTCCTGCCGGTATTCCGCCAGAGCAATGGGGGCAGGAACTCCGTTCGTCGACTGAAACCGTGGGCCGCATCGCAAAGCAGCTGAAGCTCGAGCCACAGTAGCATGCCAGTCTCTAGGCAAAGTTGGATGGCCAGTACGCCGTTGCGATCCGAAGAAGGTGAAAGTCATGCGAAGAGAGGTCGCGAACGCATTCTGACTTTCTGTGTCGGCGCTCGCAGCTGCGGAAAATCTGGTCCGGATGGTAGGGTGCGGATCGTGGGAACAATCGGAGACTCATGGCCGCACTGTTGAAAACTTTGTTATCGGCGCAAGGCGCCGGTTTGTGTGGCCTCTTCTCGCCTTTGCGACAGGCTACCTACTGTCAGGCACGCCTCGCTTGGCCCATGCACAGACCTGGTCCGCAAAGCCGGTCAGGATAATCTGTCCGAACGGCCTTAGGCCGCAAATGGACCTGCTCGCGAGGCTGCTCGCCGTGCAATTTAGCAGGGAAACCCCCTATCAGTTCTTCGTTGAGAACAGGGCGCCGCGATGCTCCAGATGATTGACGTTGCACGGTCACTCGTGTTCCTCGGCATCCTGGCCTATGCCATGGTGCATCCGGTGAGGCGACACCGTGCTCATCCGCAGCCCGCTGGGGCATGCCGCCTGCCCCCGACCCGCCCTGCATTTCGGTGACATCGACGATCTGCGAGCAGTAAGGCAAGGCGGCGGGACCGTTGTGACGGCGCCAACCAGCACGAGCCATTGGAGGAGTCATTGCCATTTCGCAAGCTTCCTATTTTCGAGCATGCTTACAATTTCCGAGGCCTTCGGCGAAGTCAAATCGATGCGCCGGAAACCCGCGCCGCACCGCTACAACGCCGACCATGAACCAAAAGACCCACTAAAACAGAGGCTTCAAAGTCGCCACGTGCGGCTCTTTCGTGCGTTGGACGGAGGGAGCAGAACAAGCGCGACAAGCTCGAGCGCATCAAGCAGGCGGCCATCGAGTTGTTCAGCGAGCACGGCTTCGACGCCGCGACCACGCGCGACATCGCGAAGCGCGCGGGTGTTGGATTTGGAACGCTGTTCAATTTCGCAAATGACAAGCGCGATCTTATCTTCCTGAATTACGTGCCGCATCTCGACCAACTGGCGGAGCGCACCTTCGCGGAGGTGGATCCCCGCGATCCCCTGCTCGAGCAGCTGGTGAAGGCTGTGTCAATCTTCTACAGAGAGTTCGCCGCCAATCCGGGCCTCGCGCGGATCCTGCTTAAGGAGCTGACGTTCTACGATCGCGGCAAGCTGGCGGCGTTGTACCTGCGCAATCGCATGAGATTGATTGGCTATTTCAAGGACATGGTTATGGCGGCGCAGAAGGAAGGGCGGGTGGCGAAGCGTCACGACGCGGGTGAGGCCGCGCTGAGCCTCTTTTTCGTCTTCGCCGGCGCGCTGCGCTGGTGGATAGCTTCAGACCAACCCAAGGTCGCCGCAGGCCTCGCCGAATTGCGCAAATTCCTGCGTCCGTACTTAGACGGTCTCGAAATGGCGAATGGACCCCGTGACGCCAAGCCGCCGAAGGGGCTTCGGGCAGCGGCGCAAAAGAGGCTCCAGGCTTGGTATTCAGGCCGCCGCAGCGGGTTTAGTGGTCTCAGCCTTTCGACGCCATTCATTGAAAGCTCGAATGCAGTTGCGACTACAGGTGATTCGATATCTCGCGTTGACCTTGAAAATCACGCCGCGACGGCGCGCAAGCTCGGCATGGAAGTCACCGTCATCGAGGCTGCCGACAGGCCCATCAGCCGCGTCGTCGCCCCGGTCGTATCGGACTTCTTCGCGGATCTTCATGCGCAGTCGGGCGTGAATCTGCTCTGCAATACGCTGCTG
>CAMDRY010000108.1 GCA_945906975.1 Bordetella parapertussis
CAGTTCGGCTGACACCCGCATGGGAAAGGTCGGCCCAAGCAGTGCGATGGCCGCAAACCTGTCCGGATAGCGTGCCGCGCATTCGAGCGCAATGAGCGAGCCCATGCTGTGTCCCACCAGAATGGTGTGCTGCGCTCCGACAGAATCGATCAATGCCGCGACCCAGTCGGCCATATCCTCCACCCGTTCCAGCGGCGCGCCCTGGCTGCGGCCGTGCCCGGGCAGGTCGGGTGCGAGCACGCTGTAACCGTGGTGGGCGAGATAGCGCGACTGCAGGATCCAGACGCTATGGTCATGCGCGCCGCCGTGCACGAATAGGACGGTTGGCAATTGAACATCGAATGTCGTGCCGCCAGTGTAGGCGTAGGCTTTGCCGCCCCTGATGTTTATATCCATGGCTAGGTTTTCTGTGCCGCGCGCAGACCCGCCGATAAATCGTCGGTCAGATCGTCGGCATCCTCAA
This sequence comes from Bordetella parapertussis, assembly GCA_945906975.1. The sequence goes on from CAMDRY010000108.1 coordinate 464, forward strand.
GTCCTATTGAAAGACGCATGGTGCCCTCGGTGATGCCGGCTGCTGTAAGGGCCGCCTCATCCATGCGAAAGTGCGTCGTGCTTGCCGGGTGGATAACCAGCGACTTGGCATCGCCAACGTTGGCAAGATGCGAAAAAATACGCAGGGTCTCGACAAAGCGCCGCCCGGCGGCGCGATCACCCTTGAGGTTGAAGCTGAACACGGCACCGCAACCTTTGGGCAGCAATTTTTTCGCCAATTCGTGATCCGGGTGTCCCGGGAGTTCCGGATAAGAGACTGAGGCGACCGCCGGGTGCCTGACCAGGAATTCAACCACCTTGCGCGTGTTCTCGACATGACGTTGCATGCGCAAGGGCAGCGTCTCCACGCCCTGCAGGATCTGGAAGGCGGTGGTCGGGCTCATGCATGCGCCAAAGTCACGCAGACCTTCGCGGCGTGCGCGCAGCGAGAAGGGTGCCACGGTCGACTCCTCCGAAAAATTCATGCCGTGAAAGCCCTCATAGGCCTCGGTCAGCTCAGGAAACTTGCCCGAGGCGGCCCAGTCGAACACGCCCCCGTCGACAAGTAAGCCGCCTATGGCCACGCCGTGGCCGCCGAGGAACTTGGTGGCCGAATGAAACAGCAGATCGGCGCCATGATCGAATGGCTTGAGCAGGTAAGGGGTGGTAAAGGTGGCATCGACCATCAGCGGCAGTTTGTGCTCATGCGCGATGGCGGCCACTTCGGGGATGTTCAGCACATCGAGCCCCGGGTTGCCGAGGGTTTCAGCGAACAGGACCTTGGTATTCGGACGTATGGCCTTGCGCCAGGCGGCAAGGTCACGCGGTTGCACAAAGGTGGTGTCGATGCCAAAGCGTTTCAGGGTGTAATGCAGCAGATTGTGCGAGCCGCCGTAAAGGGCTGCAGAGGCAACAATATGCGAGCCGGCAGCGGCGATGGTGGCAAGCCCCAGATGCAGTGCCGCCTGCCCGCTGGCGGTGGCGATGGCGGCGACGCCACCTTCTAGCGCGGCAATGCGCTCTTCGAGCACGGCATTGGTCGGATTGGAGATGCGCGAATACACATGCCCCGCGCGTTCCATGTTGAACAGCGATGCGGCGTGATCCGAATCGCGAAAGACAAACGAGGTGGTGAAGTAAATCGGCGTCGCACGCGCGCCGGTATGCGGGTCGGGCGCCTGCCCGGCGTGCAGGCTTAAGGTGTCGAACCCCGGGTTTCTTGGCTTGGCCATCGGAACTCCTTCTCGATAGCCCGATTCTACCGCGGGGGCGACACGGACCGGGGCGAGCCCCGGTCCGTGTCGCGCTCTGCCTAGCCTTGCAGCTTGATCGGAACGTAGAGTTTGGAGTCGCCGCGCTGCACCAGGATCGCGATCTGGTCTTTGGCCTTGCCGGCAATGCCCTGCAATTGCGCAACGCTGGTGATCGCCTCGGTGCCAGCGGCGAGGATGATGTCACCGGCCTGGATGCCGGCGCGGGCCGCGGCGCCATTGGACTGTTCGACGACCAGGCCGCCGCGTACCTGCAATTGGCGTTGTTCATCAGCGCTGAGCGGGCGCACCGCGAGCCCAAGGCGACCGGGTCTGGCCGCAGGTTCGGCTGCGCTGGTGATTTTGTCCGAGGGTATTTCGCCCAGGCTGACGCTGATATCGCGGGTCGCGCCACCACGCCATATCTGCAACTTCGCTGATTGACCCGGCTTGAGATCTCCAATCACACGCGGCAGGTCGGATGATTGCTCAACCGGTGTGCCGTTGACGGCAAGGATCACATCACCGGAAACAAGGCCGGCCTTTTCCGCCGGGCTGGCGAGTTCGACCGAGTTCACCAGCGCTCCCTGGGCCTTGGCCAGGCCGAATGATTCGGCCAGTTCCTTGCTGACGCCCTGCACCGCGACGCCAAGACGTCCGCGGCTGACCTTGCCATGCTGCTGCAACTGGTCTTTGACCTTCATCGCCACATCAATCGGGATGGCGAAGGAAAGTCCCATGTAGCCGCCGGTCTGGCTGTAGATCTGCGAGTTGATGCCGATGACCTCGCCGTTCATGTTAAACAAGGGCCCGCCCGAGTTGCCCGGGTTGATGGCGACATCGGTTTGAATGAAGGGCACATAGTTTTCATCCGGCAGGTTGCGCGATTTTGCACTGATGATGCCGGCGGTGACGGTGTTCTCCAAGCCGAAAGGCGATCCGATTGCCGCGACCCATTCGCCGGTTCTTGCCCGGTTCGAGTCGCCGATGTGTACGACCGGCAGGTTGGTTGCGTCAATCTTGACCAGCGCAACATCGGTGCGGCGATCCACGCCCAGCACCTTGGCCTTGAACTCGCGTTTGTCGGTGAGTTTTACCGTGACCTCGGTTGCATCGGCCACGACGTGGGCATTGGTCAGGATGGTGCCGTCCGCGCTGACGATAAAACCCGAACCCTGGCCTTGCGAAGGCTGTGCCCGCTCCTGCGGCACAGGAACACCAAAACGGCGGAAAAATTCAAACGCCGGATCGTTGGGGTCGACGGCGGCCTTGCGCTTGAGCGAAACCACGCTGATGTTGACCACGGCCGGACCTTCGCGCTCAACCAGGGCGCTGAAGTCGGGCAGGCCGCGTGAACTGAGCAAGGGCGGCGTGGCGGGTGCGGCGGCCAGCACAGGTGCGGCCGCCTGGGTGTTTGAGATGCCCGAATTGCCGCTGTAGGCGCCAATGCCAAGACCCAATGCAAGCGCTGCGGCAACCGATGTGGCAAGTTTTGTATTCATGTACGCTCTCCAGTTGAAGTCTTTCTTGGAACACAAGCGCGGGCGGGGGTTCCGTGAAAGAGGCCCCTGAAACAAATTGTTACTTTTGGCGACGAAGCGCCCGCTTCAGACGAGGGCGTCTTGGCGCTCAGCCATCGCGCCTTCGTGTGCGACCTGATCGGCGCGTGCCTTCTTTATGATATCGGCCACCTCGATGGAGCCCATTTCCGGTGGCGACCGTTGTTGTTCGCTGTGCCTTGGTTGCGGTGCCGCACCCGCGTGCAGGCACGCTGCTATGATAAATCATTCACATCAACGCCTGCAGCGCGGAGTTAGGTGCAAAATCCAGCCATGAGCAAAGCCTTTACCAGGGAAAACGACGAGATCGAGGATGATGTTCCGGATCCGGTGGCCAGCCTGCCGGCGGGAACGAAAAACTACATCACGCCGGCCGGGCACCTGCGCATGAAAACCGAGCTCAAGGTGTTGGTCGAAACGGAACGCCCGGAGGTGGTGCGTACGGTGTCCTGGGCGGCGTCGAACGGCGACCGTTCTGAAAACGGCGACTACCTTTACGGCAAAAAGCGCCTGCGTGAAATTGACCGCCGCATCCGCTACCTCATGAAACGCCTCGAAATCGCAGAGGTGGTCGATCCACGTGATGTCGATCACGAGTGCGTTTTTTTTGGCGCCACGGTCATGTACTCCGACCCGCGGGGCGAGCAGCGCACCGTTTCGAGAGTGGGCATCGACGAGGTCGACCCTTCGCGGGGCCGGGTGTCCTGGATTTCACCCGTGGCGCGTGCGCTGCTCAAGTCGCGCGAAGGCGATATCGTCGTCTTGCGTACTCCTATCGGCCCGGAGAATCTCGAGGTGCTTGAAATACGGTACGAATTTTTGCATTAGGACGCGGCTCCCCCCGCCCCGGACTTGCCGCTGGCTGCGGGCGCCAGGAAGGTGATTGCGCCGTTATAATCGCCGCCTCTTACCGAAGGGCCGGCCCCCGGCCGGATCAGCGACCTTAACCATGCTCAGCTACCGCCACGCTTTTCATGCAGGCAATCACGCCGACGTGCTCAAGCACACCGTGTTTGTGCAATTACTGCGTCACCTGCTGCAAAAGGACAAGCCGTTCTGGTGCATCGACACCCACGCCGGTGCCGCGCTGCATGCGCTTGACGAGGGCTATGCGTTGAAGAATGCAGAGTTTGAGAGCGGCATCAGCCGGCTTTGGGCCTTGCCCACGGATGAGAGCGGCATCGGCCGGCTTTGGGCCTTGCCCACGGATGAGAGCGGCAGGCGCCGGGACTTGCCGCCGATGCTGGCACAGTATATTGAGCAGGTGCGCGCGGTTAATCGTGGGCCGCAATTACGCAGTTACCCCGGATCGCCGCAAATCGCCGCGCAGATGCTGCGAAAAAAGGACAGCCTGCGCCTGTTTGAGTTGCACAGCACCGAGAGCGAGTTGCTGGAGAAATATTTCCGCGGCAGCGAGACCCGGGTCGAGGTGGAAGCGGGTGACGGCTTCTCCGGCATGCTTTCGGTACTGCCCCCGCCACCGCGCCGCGGCCTGGTGCTTATCGACCCCTCGTATGAAGACAAAAATGACTACGCCAGCGTGGTTACCGCCCTCAACGAGGGTCTCAAGCGCTTTGCCACCGGCATGTACATGGTCTGGTACCCGCAGGTGCAGCGACGCGAATCGGAGCTGTTGGCCCGGGACTTGAACCGACTGCGCCAGACCGATTGGTTGCATGTGACGCTGACGGTCAAGGATCCGGCGGCCGATGGCCTTGGTTTGCACGGCAGCGGGATCTACATCGTCAATCCGCCGTGGACGCTGCCCGATATGCTCAAAGAGACCATGCCGCGCCTGGTTGAATGGCTGGGGCAGGATGATGGCGCGAGCTTCAGCTTGAATTTTGAAATCGCCTGACCGGCTTCAGTTTGCCAAGGCGCCGACGGCAGGAAGAAACGCTGTCAGAGATATAAATTGGCAGCGCGTAATGCGACTAATAAAAAAAGACAGCGAAGCCTTGCCGTAAAAGGCAGTCCAGGCTTGTTTCGAGCGGGTGGCTTTAAGCGGACCGGCCGCTCTCTTGCGCGGCTTTGCCACCCGGTTACTTACAGGCCGTCGAAATAGGCGGCCATGCGCGCACGCATCGCCGCATCTGGCAAAGGGCCGGTGCCCGCCTGCATATTGTCAAGCAGGTGGCGCGGTTCGCGTGTGCCTGGGATGACGCAGGTTACAGCCGGGTGGCCCAGAATGTATTTCAGGAAGAACTGTGCCCAGCTTTCGCAGCCCAGTTCGGCGGCAAAGGTGGGCAGGGGTTTGCCCTTTACCGTCCGAAACAAATGGCCCTCTTCGAACGGCCGGTTGATGATGACTGCGCTCTGGTTGTCCATGGCGGTGGCGAGCAGGTTTTTTTCGGCGTCGCGTGTGGCGATAGAAAAATTGAATTGCACGAAATCGGGTTTTTCCTTCTTGATCAACTCGGCGAGCTGGCGGTGTGAATCAACCGTGTAATGGGTAAAGCCGAGGTAGCGGATGCGCCCTTCGGCTTTCCAGGCGCGCAAGGTTTTTAGATGGGTCGCCAGATCGACCAGGTTATGGATCTGCATCAAATCCATTCCTTGCTTGCGTCCTTGGCCCTGAACCCGCATGCGTTCGATCGAGGTCTGCATCTGGCGAATGCCCTCGTGGCGGCCGTTGGTCCATACCTTTGTGGCGAAAAAAAGCGACGACTGCAGCCCGAGCGCCGCCGCGGCGTCGCCGACCACGCTCTCGGAGCTGCCATACATGGGCGAGCTGTCGACCATGCGCCCGCCGGCGGCGGCAAACAGGCGCAGGGTCTCGCGCGTCGCGGCGAGGCCTGCCGGGTCGCCGGCAACGTCGAAGGTCTGCCAGGTGCCCAGGCCCATCGCCGGCAGGAGCTCGCCGCTGCACGGAATACGGCGAAGCAACTGGCGTGTCGCCATGTCGGCGGCGTCAAGCGCGGGCATGACGGTGGCGAGGGACAGTCCGGCGATGGCCTTGATCGCTAGGCGCCGGGAAGGCTGCGAGGGCACGGGATGGTCGCAGGCGTGAGTGTGCATCTGAAGGAACTTTCATTTAGCGGCGATTATTGCAGAAGGAAGGCTAAAATAGCGGACATGGACGAGAACATTAACACCGAAAAAAACGTGTTGGGCGGGCCGCTGGCGGCGTGCAGTTATGCGCCGCTGACGGGCTATTTTCGCGACGGTTGCTGCGCCACCCATGGCGAGCACGGTGTCGCCCATCTGGTTTGCATCAAGGCGACGGATCAATTTCTGGCCTTTTCGTTTGAGCACGGCAACGATTTGTCGACACCGCGGCCGGAGATGCGTTTTCGCGGACTCGTTGCGGGCGACCGCTGGTGCCTGCATGTGCTGCGCTGGGTCGAGGCCTGGGAGGCCGGAGCGGCCCCGCAGGTGGTACTCGAGGCGACGCACGAAGATGTGCTCAAAGTGGTTCCCCTGAAGGCGCTCAAGCGCCACGCATTCGATTTGCACTGATTACGGAGTCTGCGATGACAAAAAAAACAATAGCAATGCTACACCCGGGCGAAATGGGCGCAGCGGTTGGCGCCTGCCTGGTAACGGCCGGACACCGTGTGGTCTGGGCTTCGTCGGGGCGCAGTGCGTCGACACGTGCGCGTGCCAAGGCGGCGGGTCTTGAAGACCTGTCCACCCTGGCACGCGCAGTCGAGGAGGCCGAAGTTGTGTTTTCGGTCTGCCCGCCACATGGCGCGCTTGATCTTGCGACAGAGGTTGCTGAACTCGGCTTTGACGGACTTTACATCGATGGCAACGCTATTTCGCCGGACACCGCCCGTGAGGTGGGGGCCAGCGTCGAAGCGGCGCACGCGCGGTTTGTCGACGGCGGCCTTCTCGGGCCGGCACCGCTCAAAGCCGGAACCACCCGCTTTTACCTCTCCGGTCCCAAGGCCAAGGAGGTGGCGGCGCTGTTCGAGGGCAGTTTCGTCAAGGCAATTGCGCTGGACGGGCCGGTAGGCGCCGCCTCGGCCTTGAAGGTCTGTTACGCAGCCTGGAACAAGGGCTCTATCGCGTTGATCACAGCGGTGCGCGCGCTCGCGCTGCATGAGGGCGTGGATGATGCTCTCATGGATGTGTGGCAGCACAATGTGCCTGAAATCGCCAAACGCTCCGAGGTGATCACCACTCAGGCGCGCAAGGCCTGGCGCTGGATTGGCGAAATGGACGAGATCGCCGGCAGCTTTGAAGCGGCCGGGCTGCCTGGCGGTTTTCACTTCGCGGCAGCCGAGATTTACGGCCGCCTGGAGGGTTTCAAGGAGGCGCCGGAGCCGCCCGTCATGGCCGACATACTGAACGCGGTGGCCAAGGGCGCTTAGGGTCCCTGGCCCCGGGCCTTTGCCCGCATGCCCGGCGCTTATTTTGCCGGGCGCGTTTCTACTGATGCCATGCGCGCAAGCTCGCGGTGGACGCGCGCCACGCGCTCAATTTCCCCCTTCGCCGGGAAGCGCTCGTAAAAACCTTCCGCCTTGAACGCCTTGATTTGCTCGCCCCAGGGCGACAGGCGTTCCTCCCAGCGTTTCACGCGGCCCTCTGCCGGATCGGCATCTTCGCGTGCGAGGTCGGCGCACACCCGCAGCATGGCCTTGAGCGTGACCGGCTTGGTTGCCATGTAGTTGGAATGGCCCCAGGCATCGCCCCACACGCGTTCGGCCGATTTCAGGAAATCGCGCACGATGCCGTAGTAGATGGGCACCTGGGTGCGGCTGCCGCCGTGTAGCTGGATTTTGCGCCAGTCGCGGTTGACCCAGCGGTGCAGTTCGTTGAAAAGCTCGGCCTGCAGGATCCATTTTTCCTGGGCGCTGCGTCCGCCAAGCCGGTTAATGCGGTAACGCAGCGGGCTGTCGGCTTCGCTATACAGGCTCGCCACCAGGCGCGAGGCGAATTTACGGTGCGGTTCGGTAAAGGACACGCGCTCGTACAAGTCGATGAGGTGGCTTTTGTTGATGCGCGTCGGCGTCGAGTTGATGGTAACGAACATTTCCGTGGCGAAGTCTTCGCTCCTACCGTCGAAAATCATGCACGGAACATTTATGGTGGCGGCCTCGCCCGGGTGCTCGTCCATGTAAAAGCGCAGGGCGGCCAGGCGGTGCTGGCCGTCGATGATGAGGAATTTCTTGTCCGGCTCGGCGAGGTGGCCCACGCCCTCCATGCCGGCGGTGCGAAAGCCGAGTTTCTCTGAGGTGAAGAGCAGCACGGTTCCGGGAATCGGCGGCTGGCTGACGGCGGTTTCGTAAAAATTTTTCAGCGCCTTGACCTTGGCGCGAGAGATGGTGCGCTGGAAGGCGCTGTCGGTTCGTTCTATCTTGGCGATGAACTGCGCGATCTCGTCACCGGCGGCGATGCGCGATGGGGCAATTTCCTCGCCTTCGCCATAAAAGCGGCTGATGAAGCGCACCTTGTTCAGCAGGTCCGTCGCGCGATAACTGCCGAAATAGAAAATTCCATCCTTTTGGCGAATCTGCGTAGCGAGCACTGTCGTCTCCTCCAAGTTTGGGGGGCGGCCAAGCGGCCGGGTACGTTCACTCAGGGGAAATATAGCTGACTTCCGGCCGGGGCGGCCAGGGGAAATGACGAATTTCCCCATAAAAATAGCTGGAAACGCCCGTTTGGCGCGGCTTTCGAGGGGCATCCCTTGAAAAAAACGCTACG
>CAMDRY010000109.1 GCA_945906975.1 Bordetella parapertussis
TGAGAACGGCATTCCGTTTCTTATGGCCCGAGACTTTCATGATGGACGGATTGATCTCGCCGGGGCCTGCAAAATCTCAAAATCACTAGGCGATTCTTTGCGAATTGGCTTCGCACGAACGGGAGATGTACTCCTTACCCACAAAGGTACAGTTGGCCTCGTTGCAATCGTTCCTGAGGTGCCCGACTATGTGATGTTGACGCCACAAGTTACTTATTACCGTACAAATCCCAACCAACTTCTTAATCTTTATTTGAAGTATGCGTTTCAATCTACAAGTTTTCGTGAGCAGCTAGACTCGTTTTCTGCGCAATCAACTCGTCCATATATTGGGATCACTGCACAAAGAAGTCTTTGTCTCGAAATTCCTGCGCCATCACTTCAAAAAAAGATCGCAGACATTCTGTCTGCCTACGACGAACTGATCGAAAACAACCAGCGACGCATCAAGATATTGGAAGAAATAGCCCGTGTCCTTTACCGCGAGTGGTTCGTCCACTTCCGCTTCCCCGGCCACGAAAAGATCCCTCGTATGACCTCCCCTCTTGGCAAAGTCCCCAAAGGCTGGGAGGTGAAGACCGTCGCAGATGCGTTCGAGATCTCTGGCGGCGGCACTCCGTCACGAACAGAAGAAGCATTTTGGAACGACGGCACCATTCAATGGTTCGCACCGAGCGACCTGACCGCTGTCAGCACAATGTTCATGGATGACTCACCCGAGCACATCACCGAACTCGGACTCGCAAAGAGCTCTGCCCGATTGTTCCCGGCATTCAGCGTCATGATGACCAGCCGCGCGACCATCGGGGTGATTGCCATCAACACCCAAGAGGCATGCACAAACCAGGGATTCATCATCTGCTTGCCTAACCAACGCGTGCCACTCTATTACCTGTTCCACTGGCTCACGGAGAATGTTCCGACATTCCAACGTATGGCCTCGGGCGCGACCTTCAAGGAAATCAGTCGTGGAGTCTTCAAGACGATTGAATTCCTGCAACCGAGCACAGAGTTGGTTCGCAGTTTCGAATCGCAGGTTGAGCCCATGGCGAATCAAATGCTTACACTGCAACGCCAAATCCAAAACCTCCGCCGCACCCGTGACCTGTTGCTCCCACGCCTGCTGTCCGGCCAGATTGCCCTCGCCTGACCTGCCGCGATTTCCCCAAAAAACGTCGCCAAAACAATGCCCTGCCAGACCACTCATTATGTTGAGCAAAATTACTCACGATATTGAGTAAAATGTTGGCATGCCGGAATTCACCCGTCCCCACGCAAAAGTCCTGAAGCAGCGGCTCGTGGAGCCGCGCCGCTTCATTCAGGCCGTGGCCGGGCCACGCCAGATCGGCAAGACCACGCTGGTGCAGGGCGTCATCGAAGCCTCCAGCACGCCCTGCCGCTATGCCAGCGCCGACGAGCCGACGCTGCGCGAGCGCACCTGGATCGCAGAGCAATGGGATGCGGCACGCCTCGATGCCCGGGCGGGCAGGCGCGGCGCGGTGCTGGTGCTGGACGAGATCCAGAAGGTCTCCGGCTGGTCCGAGACGGTGAAGCGCCTGTGGGACGAGGACACCCGCACGAAGCTGCCGCTCAAGGTGGTGGTGCTCGGCTCCGCGCCGCTGCTCATCCAGCGCGGCCTGACCGAAAGCCTGGCCGGACGCTTCGAGGTGCTGCGCCTGCCGCACTGGTCGTTTGCCGAAATGCGCGAGGCCTTCGGCTTCTCGCTGGAGCAGTACCTGTTCCACGGCGGCTACCCCGGCGCGGCGCCTCTGGTGAATGAGCACGGGCGCTGGGTGCGCTACATCATCGACGCCCTGATCGAGACCACACTGTCGCGCGATGTGCTGCTGCTCACGCGCGTGGACAAGCCGGCCCTGCTGCGGCGGCTGTTCGAGCTGGGCTGCCGTTACTCGGGGCAGGTGCTGTCGTACACCAAGATGCTGGGGCAGTTGCAGGACGCCGGCAACGCCACCACGCTGGCGCATTACCTTGACCTGCTGGCCGGGGCGGGCATGCTCGCCGGCCTGCAGAAATTCGCCGGCGCTGCGGCACGCAGCCGCGGCTCCATGCCCAAGCTGCAGGTGCTGAACACCGCGCTGATGACCGCGCAGTCGGGCCTGTCGCTGGCCGAAGCACGCGCCGACCGCGCCTGGTGGGGACGCCTGGTGGAATCAGCGGTGGGCGCGCACCTGGCCAATGCGGCGGCGGGCGCCTGCGAACTTTTCTACTGGCGCGAACGCAACCGGGAAGTGGATTTCGTCGTGCGAGCGGGCCGCGTGGTGACGGCCATCGAGGTCAAAAGCGGCCGCGTCGGCGAAACGCAGCCTGGCATGGACGCCTTTGCCGAGGCGTTCAAGCCCCAGCGACGGCTGCTGGTGGGCGGCGATGCCATTCCGGTGGAGGAATTCCTGTCGCGGCCGGCCGAGCACTGGATCAGCGGATAACCAACCAAGCCTGCACCGAAGACCCGCTCGTCGCGTTTTCGCAGCACCAGCCTGTTCCCGCCTGGCTTGAAGTATGGAAATTATTTCTATATTATTCGGGCTTGATCGATGACCTCGAAACAACGCTTTCGCAACAAGTACCGGCTGCAACTGCGCGAGAAGGACCACGAGCCGATGCATGTCTATTTGGTGGGTGGCGAGGTCAATGTCCGGATCGATCTGGCCAGCCTGCGGGTGGTGGCCGGGACCATGCCGGCGGATCTGAAACGCAAAGTGATGGCCTGGCTGCGCGAACACCAGGCGGAACTGATCAAGGAGTGGCAATCATGGCAACGATGAAGCGTCCCCGGCTCGCCGCGGTCAAGGCGCTGTCAGGCCACCGGCTGAAGCTGACTTTTGTTGATGACAGCATCCATACCGTGTCGCTGGCGGGCGAGTTCGACAAATTTCCCGGCCTTGCGCCCCTGCGCGACCCCAAGGCCTTCGCCAAGGCAACGATCATCGATGGCGAGGGCTGGACGGTGGAATGGCCCGCGCTCGACATACAGATCGGCGCAGACACGCTCTGGCTGGACGCCCAGGCTCAAAATGCGCCCGACGCCAACACACGGCTGTTTGCACAATGGCGTGCCCGGCATGGACTCTCGCTGACCGAGGCTGCGAAGGCACTGGGCATGACCACTCGCACCATGAGCGCCTATGGCTCTGGCAACCGTCCTGTGCCGCGATATATCGCGCTGGCCTGCAGGGGCTGGGAGGCGGAACACGGGTCGAAACGATAAGCAGAGTAACCGGGGCAGAGCATATCCTCTGGTGAAACCCCGTTTCCAGCATGATACAAGCTGATTCGGACGCCCCGCTTGCCCGGTGATTACTCACTTGCGGACGCCGCTATCATCCGGATACTGCGGAATTTCCGCGACCGGCCTAAAATGCTTCTTGCCTCCATTCGACTTTGGCCTACTGCCTGTGAATCCAACCAACGCACTGCGTTTCGCGCTGTCCGACCGTGTAGATGGCGCGGACATCGGTCCTGCGCGCGTCCCGTTGGCACTGCTTGGTCAGTTCCAGAGCGAGGTCAGCGATTTCCTGAAGGGTTCGAGCAGGGATGTCGATCCCGGGCAGGTTCAGGTCGCCATTGAGGAAGGATCGCTGGCGTTGGTGGCCTCCGGTCTTTTGCCGGCGGCGTCGCTCTGGCACGACCTGGAGCAACTCAGGCAATCAGAATCGCTCGACCACATCGACCCCAAGCGCGCAGCGATTGTGGAACGCTGGCAATCGGCCTCTCGCCAGTTTCCTCATCGGGGTTATGCGGTCGGGGAGGTTCAGCACAAACCGCTGATGCTGGTGAATGGTTCGAGTAACTTCCGCCGCATTGCCGAGGACGCGTGGGTCGTTGTGGAAAAGTACCTCCACGGCCGTATTGTCGATCTTGGCGGAAAAACCAAAGCCAATGTGCATCTTGAGTTGGAGAACGGCACCACCATCACCGTGGCCTCCAACCAGGAAGTTCTGGCCAAGGAAGACCGCAACCGCTTGTATCGAACCACCCTCCTTCATGTCACCGCCGAAGAAAATTTAGGCAATGGCGAATTGCGCAATTTGCGCCTCCTGGCCTTTGCTGACTACGAGCCGGCCTACGACGAAAACGCATTTAAAAAAATGGTGGAGCGCGGCACCATCGCCTGGGCTAACGAGCCTGATGCTGCGCAATGGGTTGAGAATCTGCGCGGAGGCAAAGGTTGACCCCACGCGTGCTGATTGATACGAGCTTTCTGATCACTTTGGTTGACCGCGCTCGTCCGCACCACATGGTTGCCGTCCAGTATTATCGACTCGCATTGGAGCAGCAGATCCCCATCTATCTGTCCGTCATTGCGGCGTCGGAATTCGCCATCAAACAAGCACTCACGGACCTGCCTCTCAAACAGTTTCGCGTTCTACCGTTCAACCTCCCCCATGCCATTCGATCCGCTGAGTTATGGCGCAACCTTGTCAGAGACGAGGGCGACGCGCGCGCTGTCGCTCGCGACGATGTCAAGTTGCTGGCGCAAGCAGACAAGGAATCCATTCAGACCATCCTGACCGAGGATGAAAACACGCTTCACAAGTATTGCGACCGCCTGCGAAACCAGGGATTGCTTCGTGTCAGGACGATCTTGCTCAAGGATGGATTCGATCCGAGCGGTTTGCGTGATGATGGCCAGCGTGGGCTCGACCTGAAAATTTCTCAGCCACCAGATGCAGACGCATAGGCGCAGCTCAGCCGCCGCGTCGCAATGAGTGCCCACGCCTACACCGAAGACCAACTCGTCGAACAGCCCGCCATCGCGCTGTTCGCGGAACTGGGTTGGTCCACGGTGTCGGCCATGGACGAAGTGTTCGGCGCGAGCAGCATCTCAGCTTCGTCATTGGGCCGCGAAACCAGCGGCGAAGTCTTCCTCCTGCCCCGCCTGCGCGATGCACTCACGCGCCTGAACCCGCAACTGCCCGCCGAGGCCATCACCAGCGCCGTCGATGAACTCACCCGCGACCGCTCGGCCATGAGCCTGGCCGCCGCGAACCGCGAGATCCACGCCCTGCTGCGCGACGGCGTGAAGGTGTCAGTTCCCGATCGCGAGCGCGGCGGGTTGAAGGACGAGCGCGTGCGGGTGGTGGATTGGGACAACCCCGCCGCCAACGATTACCTGCTGGTGTCGCAGATGACCGTGACCGGGCAGCTTTACACCTGCCGGCCGGACCTGATCGGCTTCGTCAACGGCATGCCCTGGGTGGTGATCGAGCTCAAGAAACCCGGCGTTGCTGCGCGGCTGGGCTTCACAGAAAACCTCACCAGCTACAAGCACGCGCAGAACGGCATTCCGCAATTGTTCTGGTCGAACGCACTGCTGATCGCCTCCAACGGCACGGACAGCCGCGTTGGCTCGCTGACCGCCGACTGGGAGCGCTTTTTCGAATGGAAGCGCATTGAGCGCGAGGACGAGCCGCGCCGCGTGTCGCTGGAAGTGATGCTGCGAGGCACCTGCGCGCCTGAGCGACTGCTGGATATGGTCGAGAACTTCACGCTGTTCTCCGAGCACAAGAGCGGCTTGATCAAGGTGCTGGGGCAAAACCACCAGTATCTGGGCGTGAACAACGCCATTGCCGCCATGCTGGAGGCGCGCCGCGCCGGCCACGGCCGCGGCGGGGTGTTCTGGCAGACGCAGGGCTCGGGCAAAAGCTTTTCGATGGTGTTCTTTGCGCAGAAGATCCTGCGCAAGGTGCCAGGCAACTGGAGCTTCGTCGTCGTGACCGACCGCGTGGAACTGGACAACCAGATCGCCACGACTTTCTCTGCCACTGGCGCAGTCAGCGATAACGAGGCGAAGGCTTGCCACGCGCAGAGCGGCGCGGAACTGCGCGTTCTGCTCGCCGGTAACCACCGCTACGTGTTCACGCTGATCCACAAGTTCCAGAGCACTGAAGTGCTGTGCGACCGCCTGGACGTGATCGTGCTCACCGACGAGGCGCACCGCAGCCAGTACGACACGCTGGCCATGAACATGCGCGCTGCTCTGCCCAAGGCCATGTTTCTCGCCTTCACCGGTACGCCGCTGATCGTGGGCGAGGAGCGCACCAAGGAGGTGTTCGGCGATTACGTGTCGGTCTACGACTTCCAGCAGTCCATAGAAGATGGCGCGACGGTGCCGCTGTATTACGAAAATCGCACGCCCGAACTGCAACTGGTCAACCCGGACCTGAACGACGATATCTACAACCTGATCGAGCAGGCCGACCTTGACCCGGAGCAGGAGGCGCGGCTGGAAAAGGAGTTGTCGCGCCAGTACCACCTGATCACTCGCGATGACAGGCTGGACACGGTGGCGCAGGACATCGTGCGCCATTTCACCGGCCGCGGTTTCCAGGGCAAGGCCATGGTGGTGGCCATAGACAAGGCCACTGCGCTGCGCATGTACAACAAGGTCAAGGCCTTGTGGCCGCTGATGGACGACACCGACATGGCGGTGGTGGTGTCAGCCGGGCAGAACGAAATCGAGCAGATGAAAAAGCGCGGCCTCGATATCGTGCCGCATCGCAAGCGCATGAACGACGAGGCCCTCGACGAAAAATTCAAGGACCCAGACGACAAGCTGCGCCTGGTATTCCTCTGCGCTATGTGGCTGACCGGCTTTGACGCGCCAAGCTGCTCGACCATCTACCTCGACAAGCCCATGCGCAATCACACGCTGATGCAGACCATCGCCCGCGCCAACCGCGTGTATCCGGGCAAGCACAGCGGCGTGATCGTCGATTACGCCAACGTGTTTGCGTCACTGGAAAAGGCGCTGGCCATATACGCCCAGGGCCGGGGCGGCGACCTGCCGGTGCGCGACAAGCAGGCGCTGGTGGATGAATTACGCAAGGCGGTGAGGGATGCGACGGAGTACTGCAAGCGGCAGGGCGCCGACCTGGAGCGCATAGAAAACGCGACGGTGGAAAACTTCGTGCGCGCGCAGGCCGTTGAAGACGCCGCCAACCGCTTGCTCGCCCCCGAGACCATCAAGCGCGACTTCATGGCGCATGCCCGGCTGGTGGATGCCTTGTTTCGCGCGGTAAAGCCCGATCCGGTGGCGGTGGAGTTTGCCGTGCGCTGCGGCTCGCTCAAGGCGCTGGCGGATTTCATCCGCAACTGTACCGAACCGGCGGATATCTCGCAGGTGATGCTGGGCATACAGCAATTGCTCGATGATTCGATAGGCGCAGAGCCCTTCAAGATCAAGCAGGGAGAGGCGGCGTATCCGACCATCGACCTGTCGAAAATCGATTTTGCTGCGCTAGCCAAGCGATTTGACAAGAAAAAGCCCACCAGCACCGACCTCGAACGGCTGAAGGCGGCGGTCAAGGCGCAACTGGAGCGCATGGTGCGCCTGAACCGCACCCGCGCCGACTACCTCGAAAAATTCGAGGCGCTGATCGAGGCCTACAACAGCGGCAGCCGCAATATCGAGGAGGTGTTCAAGGCCCTGCTGACGCTGACGCAAACGCTGACCGAGGAGCAGGAGCGGCACGTGCGTGAGAACCTGAGCGAGGAAGAACTCACGGTCTTCGACATCCTCACCCGCCCCGGCCCGGAACTGAGCGCCGAAGAGCGCGCCGAGGTAAAGAAGGTGGCGCACCAGTTGCTGGAACGCCTGAATGCCGTGCTGGTTCTGGGTTGGCGCCAGAAGACCCAAGCCCGTGCCAAAGTGAAGATCGCTATCGAAGACACCCTCGACGACGGCCTGCCGCGCGCCTACACAAAAGAGCTCTACAACGCCAAGTGCAACGTGCTCTTTGAGCACGTCTACGAGAGCTATTTCGGCGACGGCGGGAGCGTCTACGGCGCCCAGATGTAAGTGCACAATCGGCTGTAAATGCCCGCCTGGCGGGCATTTACAGCCGATTGCACTTGCGATCAGTCGTTCTGCGCTACCAGGGACGGCAGCGGTGATGAGCGGCAGGCGTGGTCATGCACACAGCCTCAGGGTTTGACGTCATTTGCTATGTCTGAAATAATTCAGTCACTACTTCCCCAGCGGTTTCGACCCTGGGTGCGGGGGCTCTTCGGAGCCCCCTGTTTATTTGTGCGGCCGGTTGATGCGGACCGCCATCTATATTGACGGTTTTAATTTCTATTACCGCGCCGTCCGCGGCACCCCCTACAAGTGGGTGGATCTGAAAAAGGTCTGCCAGCAGCTGCTTCAACCCGGGCATAACATCGTCACGATCAAGTACTACACTGCTGCGGTGTCCGGCAAGCGTGACCCCGGCCAACCGATAAGGCAGCAGACCTTCCTGCGCGCGCTTCAGGCGACGACGCCCGAATTCATCGTTCACCGCGGCCACTTCCTTACCCACGAAATCAGCGCGCCCTTGGCGAAACCGGTTGTAGGGCAACCGGCGACTGTGCGGATTTTGAAAACGGAGGAGAAGGGCTCGAACGTTAATCTCGCCGTGCACATGCTCAACGATGCCTGGCTGGATGCTTACGACTGTGCCGTCATTATTTCGAATGACAGCGATCTTGCCGAGGCGATGCGTCTGGTTCGTCTGCATCATCCGGCGAAAATCATCGGGCTTATTTTTCCTCGGCCCGGTGGCGCCGCGGAAAAGCACGCCCATCCTTCGCGCGAACTGACCCGGCACAGGAGTTTCTTTGCGGGAAGAATACTGACGTGCGCGACCGATTTTCCTATCGGTGTCGTTGGTGTGCGCTTCACTTACCCGACCCGAGCGAATGGAAGCTATTGCGGCTTGAAATCGATGTATTTGACGAGTTCGGCGAACTGCTTCAATTGGGTTTTGAGCAACGCATCCAACTCCTCGGGCGCGCCGGGGCGCACCTCGATACGCTGCTTGGCGAGCAGCTCGGCGTAAAACGGCTCGGCC
>CAMDRY010000110.1 GCA_945906975.1 Bordetella parapertussis
GATCTTGTAGTGGCCCGCGGCCATTGCCTCGGCGGCGAGCAGCGGCTCGTCGGTGCGTCCGTCGGCGTTGGTGCGCAGCGTCTTGATCAGGCGCCAGCGTTCGCCGTCGATGACGGAAAAATCAATGCGCATGCCGGCGGCGGGGCGGCCCGACGCGGTGTCCAGTACGTGTGTGGAGAGTCGTCCCATCGCGTCAGGTGTCCGGTTCAGTCCGCGATCATCGCGTCAAGGCGCAAACGCGTGATGTTGAACACTTGTTCGAGGCAGGCGGCAATTTCGGCTTCCTGGTCATTGTCGAGCCGGCGCGCGAACTCGGAAAAAATCTGCGCGCGGGTGTAATTGCGCACTGCGATGATGAAGGGAAAGCCATGCTTGGCACGGTAGCCGGCGTTGAGCCTGGCGATGCTCGCCTTTTCCGCCGCATCCAGGTCGATCAGGCCCGCCCCGCGCTGTTCGCGCGTCGAGTCGTCGGTGAGCGTGCCCGCCTGTGCTTCCTTGCCGGCCAGTTCCGGATGGGCGCACAACAGCCTGAGTTGTTCGTCGCGACTGGCGTTCTTGACCGCCAGCACCATGCGCGCATGCAGCATGGCGATGCTGCCAAACGGTCGCGCATTGACGCTGCGCTCGGCCACCCAAAGCGAATGTTCGAACACGCCGGCCAGGTGCGTGACAAAGGCGTCCCGGTCCATGTGATTGAGGCTGGCCACGGTAAGGGTCAGTGCGGGTGCGGATGGGGGCATGCTTGGCGCGCGGGCAACGGTCTGGGGGAGTGAGAGGGGATGAGCAGTGACAATAAACGCTCGATTGTATGCAGTCAAGTGTTCAAAATTTTATGAAAATCCAACGTTTTCAATGTTATCGCAGCCTGACACAGGCAATCCATTGAATACAATGTCATGTTTTTTTACCGTGTGAATGTGAATTGTGTACAATTTGCCATGGATATGTGTACATGACTGTTGCCGAGCTGTCGCAACGCCGCCGTAATGAGGGCAGGGGTGCGGTCTTGCGCCCGCGTCGCGCCGGGGGCAAGCCGGCGACGACCGAGCTGATTGCCGCGCGTCTTGCCGCAGCGATCACTGAGCACCGCCTGCCGCCGGGAACCCGCCTGGTGGAGGAGAGCCTTGGCGATGTGTTCGGCGTGTCGCGCACCAAGGTGCGCCAGGCCTTGTTTCAACTGGCGCGCGCCAAGCTCGTCACCCTCGCCGCCGGCCGCGGCGCCTGCGTGGCGCGCCCCGGCGTGCAGGAGGCGCGCGAAATTTTTGAGGCGCGGCGCATTATTGAGCGCGCACTGGTGTGGCGCTTTACCCAGGTGGCTGCGGCGGCCAGCATCGAGCGCCTGCGCGCGCACATCGCGCTGGAACGGGCGGCCCTTGCCGCCGGCGACGGGCGCAGCGGCACGCGCCTTTCGGGCGAGTTTCACCTTCTCATCGCGCAGATGTCCGGCAACAGCGTACTGGCCGAGTTGCTGCGCGAACTGGTCTCGCGTACCTCGCTCATTATCGTGCTCTACGGCTCCACGCTGCCCGCTTCGTGCTCGGCCGACGAGCACTCGGATTTACTGTCAAAAATAGAACAGCGCGACGCCGAGGGCGCGCTGCGCCTGATGGCCCACCACCTTGAGCATATTGAGCACGGACTGAACCTGCGCGAGAAAGAGCAGCCGACGGTGGATTTATATTCCGCCCTGGCCCAAACATGAACGCAAGCCGGCATCCGCCGGATGCAAAGCGGACAAACATGAATCCATCAGCACAACGCATCTGGGATCAGTGCGAGGAACTCGCGCTGTGCAGCGAACAGCCGGGTACGCTCACGCGCATTTTTTTGTCCAAGGAGCAGGCCGCCGCCAGCCAGCTCGTGCTGCACTGGATGCGCGAAGCGGGCATGCATGCGCGCATTGACGCCATCGGCAATGTCCTGGGCCGCTACGAGGGTGACAGGGCTGGCCTGCCCTGCCTGATGCTCGGCTCGCACCTTGATACCGTGCGCGACGCCGGAAAATACGATGGCCCGCTCGGCGTGATCAGCGCCATCGAGTGTGTGCGCACGCTCAATGCCGCGGGCCGGCGCCTGCCTTTTGCCATCGAGGTGGTGGGCTTTTCCGACGAGGAAGGTGTGCGCTTTGGTGCCACGCTGCTGGGCAGTCGCGCGCTCGCCGGCACGTTTGACCCGGCGGCGCTGGCGGCCAGGGACCGCGGCGGCCTGAGCATGCGCGATGCGCTCGATAACGCCGGGTTTGACGCTGATGCCATCAGCACGGCGGCGCGCAAGCCCGGCGAAATCCTCGCCTACGCCGAATTGCACATCGAGCAGGGACCGGTGCTCGAGGTCGAGGGCCTGGCGGTGGGTACGGTGACGGCGATCAACGGTTTTTCGCGACGGCGTTTCAGCGTCAAGGGTTTTGCCGGGCACGCCGGCACGGTGCCAATGCGCCTGCGCCGGGACGCGCTCACGGCCGCGGCCGAATGCGTGCTGGCGGTCGAGCGCATCGGCCGCGCCGATCCGGACCTGGTCGCCACCGTCGGGCGCATCGAGTCCTTTCCCGGCGCCATCAATGTCATTCCCGGCGAGGCGCGTTTCACCCTCGACGTGCGCGCGTCGCGTGACGCCCTGCGCGAAAAGGCGGTGGCCGAAATCGCCGCCGAGGTCACGCGCCTGTGCGCAGCCCGTGATCTTGTCGTGGAGATGGAACTACTGCAGGACAATCCGGTGGCCGCCAGCGCGCCCTGGATGATGGCGCAGATGGATGCGGCCATCGCCGCCGAGGGCTTGCCGCCCTACCGCCTGCCCTCGGGCGCCGGCCACGACGGCATGGCCATCGTCGCGATCGCCCCTATTGTGATGCTGTTCGTGCGCTGCGAAAAAGGCATCAGCCATAATCCGGCCGAACGCGTCACGCGCGAGGATGTCGAGGCCGGGGCGCGCGTGCTGCTGCGCTTTATCGAAAATTTCAAGAGGCCGGACTGATATGCGGGCCAATGATGTCGGCGTGCGCAGGAAAATCCGCGAACTGCTGGCGGCGCGGCGCGACGAGCAGACGCGCTTTCTTGCCGAATTGGTAAAAGTACCCTCTGACAACCCGCCGGGCGATTGCGCGCCGCATGCCGCGCGTGCCGCGCAGCTGCTCGAGGCGCTCGGATTCAAGGTGGAACGGCACGTCGTGCCCGGCGCTTTGGTGAGCGCCAACGGCATGTTGTCTTGCACCAACCTGGTGGTGCGCGAGCGCTTTGGCGAGCCTGCCGCCGCCGGCCACGGGCCGACCATTGCCTGCAACGCGCACGGTGATGTGGTGCCGCCCGGCCTCGGATGGACCACCGATCCCTACGGTGCGCAAATCCGTGACGGCGTAATGTACGGCCGCGGCGTGGCCGTGTCCAAGTCTGACTTTGCCACCTACGCCTTCGCGCTGGCCGCGCTCAAGGCGAGCGGCGCCAGGCTCAAGGGCGCGATTGAACTGCACTTTACCTATGACGAAGAGGTGGGCGGCGCGATCGGCCCGGAATGGCTGCTCAAGCAGGGCGTCTCCAAACCCGACTACGCCATATCGGCGGGTTTTTCGTATGGCATCACCACCGCGCACAACGGTGCGCTGCACCTGGAGGTTGAACTCATCGGCAAGTCGGCGCATGCCGCGCGCCCCGACACAGGCGATGATGCGATGGAGGCGGCCACCGGCATCCAGGCCGACCTGTACGGCCTGCGCCGCGGTTACCGCGCGATGAAATCCAAGGTCGAAGGCATAGACAGCCCGACCCTGGTGATCGGCCTCATCCAGGGCGGCATCAACACCAATGTCGTGCCCGATAACGTCAAGTTCCGCATCGACCGGCGCATCATCCCCGATGAGAATGCCGAGGACGTGGAGCGCGAGCTCATCGCGCAGATCAAGGAGTCGGCGGTGAAGTGGCTGGGCATACGCTGCGAGGTGCGGCGTATCCTGCTCGCCTACCCCTTTGTGCCTATGCCCGGGCAAAAGCGCCTGGTGGACGCCATTCGCGCCAATGCCTACGAAATTCTCGGTGAGGACATCAAGGCGCACGGCGTGCCCATTTACACCGATGCGCGCCACTACAGCGCGGCCGGCGTGCCCACCGTGCTCTATGGCGCCGGGCCGCGCAGCCTGACCGAGGCCAACGGCCACCGTGCCGACGAAAAACTCCGGCTCGATGATTTGTACAAGGCCACCGAAATCGTCGCGCTGACCTTTCTTGACCTGCTCGGCGGTGAGGCATGAAAGACTATCCGCGCGACCTCATCGGCTACGGCCGCAAACCGCCGCACGCGCAATGGCCGGGCGGGGCGCGCATCGCGCTGCAGTTCGTGCTCAATTACGAGGAGGGCAGCGAGAATAACGTGCTGCACGGCGATGCCGGTTCGGAGACCTTCTTGTCCGAGATCATCGGCGCGCAGTCTTTTGCGGCGCGGCACATGAGCATGGAATCGATGTACGAATACGGCTCGCGCGTCGGCGTATGGCGCCTGCTCGATGAATTTGAAAAGCGCGGCCTGCCGCTGACGGTGTTCGGCGTGGCCATGGCGCTAGAGCGCAACCCGCCGCTGGTGGCGCGTTTCATGGCGCTTGGGCACGAAATCGCCTGCCATGGCTGGCGCTGGATCCACTACCAGCACATGGACGAGGCGGATGAAAAAAAACACATGAAGCTCGCCACCGAGATCATCCATCTGATGACAGGCGGCAAGTGGCCCGCAGGCTGGTACACCGGGCGCGACAGCCCCAACACGCGACGCCTGGTGGCCGAGCACGGCGGCTACACCTATGACTCCGATTACTACGGCGACGACCTGCCGTTCTGGATGCCGGTGCAAAAAAGCGACGGCACAACCGAGCAACGCCTCATCGTGCCCTATACGCTGGACGCCAACGACATGCGTTTTGCCGCGCCGCAGGGCTTTAATACGGCGGAGCAATTTTTCACCTACCTCAAGGACAGCTTCGACGTGCTTTACGCCGAAGGGGAGAGCCGCCCGAAAATGATGTCCGTGGGCATGCACTGCCGCATCCTGGGCAAGCCCGGCCGGCTGCGCGGCCTGCAGAAATTTCTCGATTACGTGCAGTCGCACGACAAGGTCTGGGTTTGCCGGCGCATTGATATCGCCGAGCACTGGAAAAAACACTTTCCGCCGCCCGTCTAGTCCGTCGCACTTCGAACTTAAATTCGCGCGGTGGTGCATTGCAGTGGTGCGACTGAAGTGTCCGTGCGCGCACCGTCGGCGGCGCTCGCCTCGCTGCCCGGCTGCACGGTGTCTATAGAGGCGGCCGAACCGCTGCAATCGCGTCTCAGGGAGCTTACCAGTCAGCTTGGCTGCCGCTCCACCACCTTGCCGCCCAGCGCGCCGTTGCGCTATCAAGCCTCGGGCGCTTACGCATCGCAATACGCCGTCGCGCTGCTCGCCGAGGCGGCCAAACTCTGGGCATCGTTTGGCGTGAGCGAGGAGGACGCCATCAAAGCGCTGCTGCCGCTACTGCGCGGCACCGCCGCGGCGATCGGAAAAGCCGGATTGGTGCAGGGCATGCCCGGCCCGCTTTCGCGTGGTGACGTTGACACCGTGCACCGCCACCTCGATTCACTGGACGCTTTCGACCCCGCGGTGGCCGCGCTTTACCGGCAGTTTGCCCTGCGCACCGTCACACTCGCCGATAAAAAGGGCGTGCTTACAACCGAGCAACAAACCCGGCTGCAGGCATGGCATGGCGAGGGCAATAAGCAGCGCTAGTCCCTGGCGCCGCGGCGCCCTCAGTCCTTGGCTTCGTGCGCCCTGTTGATCAGGTCCATGACGCGGGTGGACAGTCTGGCGGTATGGCCGCGCATCGCCTGGTAGGCAGCCTCGGCATTGGCGGCGACGATGGCGGCGACAATTTGCGCGTGTTCTTCGTGTGACACGCCAAGCCGGCCCTTGACACCGCCCTGGGCCGAACGAAACGGCGCCAGACGGTTGCGGAAATTCTCCACCATGTCGGTGAGGCTGTTGTTCTGCGTGCCTTCGCAAATGAGGTCGTGGAAGGCGTTGTTGAGCTTGAGGTAGGCGCGCGTGTCGTTGCGCGCCACCGGCTCGGCGGTGCGAAGGTGCAGCTGCTCAAGCTGCTTTTTTTGCATCGCGCTCATGCGGTGGGCGCTGATTTTTGCGCACAACGCCTCGAGCTCGCACATCGCCTCGAGCATGTCCGCAAGCTTGTCGGCGCCGATTTCGGTGACCATGCCGCCGCGCCGCGGGCGCAGGTCTATGAGGCCGCGCGCGGCCAGTTCGCGCAATACCTCACGAATCGGCGTGCGCGACACCTTGAAGCGGGCGGCGAGCGCCTGCTCGTCTATTTTCTGTCCGGGGGCAAGCTTGCCGCTGATGATTTCCTCGGCAAGTTTTTCACAAATGTTCTGGGCGGCGGTGGAGGCCATGGTTTCTTGTCCGGCAAGGGTTGGTACCTAAGACGTTAGTATCGAAGACGTTGGTATCGAAGACGTTGGGGCCCAAGCCGCGATTCTAGCGTGCCGCCGCGGGATTGTCAGGGCTTTATGCATGCTTTGTGACAATAATTGCATTCAAATTTTAATTCGTGTATACATAAGGACTTGCGCAAATCCGATCCGAATCGCGCGGATTAACAACCCCATCCCAAGGAGCGCCGCATGAGCACCGAGCAAACCCAAAAAGACAAACCGAAACTGCGTCATATCGCCATTTCGGTTCCCGACCCGTGGAAGGCAGCAGAGTTTTACCAGAAGGCTTTTGGCATGGAAAAAATCGGTGAAACGGATTCGAGCCTGGCCCGCGGCGTGTATCTGATCGACGGCGTCATCAACCTCGCCCTGCTCAACTACAAGACCGACCAGGCGGCCGGCGAAGATCGCGGCCGCAAGTTCGTGGGCCTGCACCATTTTGGTTTCTGGGTCGATGACATGGCTGCGGCGCGCCAGCGCATCGAGGACGCCGGCGGCTCCTGGTACATGGGCGAGGTGCCGGTCAAGGGCAACATTTTTTACGAAGTGAAGTTCCGCGACCCCAAC
The DNA here is from genome assembly GCA_945906975.1 of Bordetella parapertussis. The sequence goes on from CAMDRY010000110.1 coordinate 7,026, forward strand.
GGCGTGGTGATGGATATCACCGCCAACGGCTGGGGCGGCGCATCTAAGGACGCCGCACCCGGTGCCAAAGGACCGGGCCTGCGCCACCCCGACCTCAAAGCCGACCGAACCGGTCTGTGATCCGCGTTCCGCCCTCAGCCGACCGGGGTAGGTACCGGTCGCCTGGAAAATTGCGCACCCAGGTTGGCGAGCAGCGAATCGAGTTGCGCGCGCAGCACTGCGGGCGAGCGACCGGCGATATGCGGGGTGAACATGACGTTGTCGCAGGCAAGCAACTCTGCCGGCACTTCGGGTTCGCCATCTACGACATCGAGGCCGGCGCCGGCGATCCTGCCCGAGCGCAGTGCTTCGATCAGCGCGGCGGTATCGACCACGCTGCCACGGGCGATGTTGACGAACCAGCCCTGCGGACCAAGGGCATCGAGTACCGCGGCATTGACCAGGTGCCTGGTGGCCACGCCGCCGGGGCAGGCGGCGACGAGGTAATCGCTGTCCTCGGCCAACCCGAGCAGCGTCGGGAAGTGGCGCCAGGGCACATCAGTGCGCACATTGCGCGTGTGATAGCCGATTTGCATGTCAAACGCCGCAGCGCGCCTGGCAATGTTCACGCCGATATTGCCCATGCCCAGTATGCCGAGGCGGCAGCCGTTGATGCTCGGACGTTCGATACGACTGGACTTCCATTTCCCCGCGCGCACCGCGGCGTTGGCCTGCACGAGGTTGCGCGCAAGCGCCAGCATGAAGGCAAGCGCGTGGTCGGCGACGTTCTCGTCGTTCACACCGGGCGCGTTGGCGACGACGATAGCGCGCGCGCGCGCGGCGGCGAGCTCAACGCCCTCGTAACCGGCGCCAAAGCAGCAGATGATTTCCAGTTGCGGCAGGCGCGCCATTTGCGCGGCGCTCAACCCGCTGCTGCCGTTGGTGACCACGCCGCGCACCGGCAGGCCGGCGACACGCTCCAGCGCATCGGGCGTGGGGCCCTCCGGCGCATGGTGAATGGTGAAGTGCGGGCGCAATTCCTCGATGAACACGTCCTTGAGCGGGATGACGACCCAGACGTCGGGCTTGGCAGCCAAAATATAACCTCCATGAATTCGCAGTTGGAACAGACGGCATTCTGGCATGCGGCTGAATTTACGTATACACATTCGCCCCTGCGTACACACGCGGGGCAGGCTTAATCAACCGGAGAACAAGCAATGAACTGGCATGCAATGGGGCGCTACGCCGCCCCGGACGGGGAGCGCGTTGCGCTCATTCTGGATAGTGGTGTCTATGATGCCGCAGCGACCGCAGAAACTCTGGGCATGTCGGCGACGGCGGCCTCGCCCTTGCGCGGCATCGCCGGGCTGCTCGCCGACTGGCCGGCTTCGACCGCCGCGCTCGCCGGTGTTGCGGCGCGCGCCGTGGATGCCGCCGCACGCGGCACAATCAAGCCGCTAGCGGGGGTGCGCCTGCTCGCGCCCTACCAGCCGCAACGCATTTTCGCCGCAGCCTCCAATTATCAGGAGCACGCCAAAGAAATGGGCACCAAGCTCGCGGCGCGCACCGAACTGCAGCCGTACTTTTTTATGAAAGCCGACACCGCCGTTGTCGGTCCGGGGGACGCCGTGCGCATGCCCAAGGGCACACAAAAACTCGACTGGGAGGTCGAACTGGCCGCGGTCATCGGCCGCGGCGGGCGCGACATCGGCGTCGAACAGGCGCTGGCGTATGTCGCCGGCTACACCATACTCAATGACGTCAGCGCGCGCGACCTCAACCGCCGAAGCGACTATCCATTCACCCACGACTGGTTTC
>CAMDRY010000111.1 GCA_945906975.1 Bordetella parapertussis
GTCAGCGCCGGCGCGACCCACGCTTCGGTCAGTGCGCCCTCGATGACCTCGACGACCTTCATCAGCGGGACCGGATTGAAAAAATGGAATCCGCCGATACGACCCGGCCGCTTGCATGCGGCGGCGATGGCGGTGACCTGCAGTGACGAGGTGTTGCTGGCGATGAGGCAGTCCTCGGGAACGATGGCCTCCAGGCGCTGGAACAACTCGCGCTTGGCGGCGATATTCTCGACGATGGCTTCGATGACCACATCGCAGAGGGCGAAGGCCTCAAGCGCGGCGATTTCGACGCGTGCGATTGACTCCGCGTGTTGCGCGGCGGTGAGTTTGCCTTTTTCGGCAAGTTTGCCGAACATTGCATCGAGCGACTGGCGCGCCTCGGCGGCGGCACCCTCGCGATTGTCGTGCAAGAGCACGCGAATGCCCGCCTGGGCGGCGATCTGGGCGATGCCCCGACCCATTACGCCGGAGCCAACAATGCCAAGAGTGAGCGAGGAGCGGTCGATGTCGATGGGCATGTAGGGGTAGGGGCGGCCGGAAGATTGCAGACAGGGAAATACAGGTGTGCAGCAGACCGTATTTTAGCCTTAAACTTCAGCGCAAAGCGCGTTTGCCGGTGCGTTTATCCGGCTTGAAAGGGCGCATTGACGCTGACACGCATAAGAGGCAAGCTTGAAGCATGGGCAGATTGCGGTTGGGAGACCGCGGTCTTGTCAGGGCCGACCGTAGTTTGTGTTTTGGCATCTTGAGGAGGAAGCCATGTACCGTAAAATTTTGATGGCCTATAACGGCTCGCAGGAAGGGCGTACTGCGCTTATCGAGTGTGCCGATTTTGTTGCCATGACCAAGGCCGAGACACATTTGCTGGCAGTGGCGGGAATGCCCTCAAGCATGTTTCTTACCGAAGGATTTCTCCCCGAGGAATTGCTCGATGAGGAAAAAAAACGCACACAGCAGGTGCTCGATGAGGGGGTGGCGCAAATGCAATCGAAAGGCCTTGCCGTCACCGGGCATCTTGCCGTGGGCGAGCCGGTTGAGGAAATATGCCGCATCGCGGCCGAGCTGCAATGCGACTTGATTGTTCTGGGTCACCGGCAAAAGACCTCGTTTGCCGCGCGCTGGTGGAAGGGCTCTGTGGGCGCGTCCTTGCTAGACTACAGCCCATGCAGCGTGCTGATCGCGCGGCACCGCTAGTTTTCGCGCGCCTGGCGGCGCGGCCCCGGCCCGGACTCGTCGCCCTTGCGCGGTTCCGGTTCCGGTTCCGGTCCCGGTTCCGGTTCCGGTTCTTGGGTCTTTGGTCTTGGTTCTCGGTTCTTGATCTCAATCGTAGTGCTTATTTGCGCGAGCCTATGAAGATTCATGCCCTCGTCAGTCACAAGGCCCTGGCAGCGGTATTTTTGCTGGGCGTGGCGCTGCCGGCGCCGGCACAAACCCCGGCAGCGGCGCCACGGCCGGCGGCGCCCACAGGCCAGGCGCAACCCCAGGCGCAACCCCAGGCGAAACCTCAGACGCAAGCTCAGACGCAACAGCAGCAGCGTATCGATGACAGGCGCTGGAACGAGCTTGCCGACCAGGCGGATGCATTGCTGGGCAAGGGGGATTTTTCGCAGGCAGAGAGTGTGTCGCGCGAGTTGGTGGCCGAGGGATTGCGCGTATTCGGTGACAAGCATGCCAACACGGCGGTGAGTTACACCAGCCTTGGCACCTCGCTGCTGCGCCAGGGCAAGTACGGCGCCGCGGAAACGGAATTGCGCCGTGCGCTGGCGGTTTATGAACAGCGTTCCGGACCGGACAGCACCAATGTGGCCTCTGCCCTGAACAACCTGGCGCTGGCGCTGGAGCGTAGCGGCGATTTCGCCGGTGCCGAGTTGCTGCTGCGGCGCTCGCATCGCATCCTGGAAAAAGCGTTGGGTGTGAATAACCCGGACACCGCGGTAAGCTTGTCCAACCTGGGTCGCGTGCTGGACAGCCAGGGCAAGTTCGGCGCCCAAGCGGGGCTTGGCGCCGCTGCCGTGCCGGGGGGGGCGGGTAAAGCTGGTGCTGCGCCGGCCACGACTGGCGCCGACAATCCCCTGCAGTTGGCGGCGCGTGCGAATGAATTGATAAGCCAGGGCCAGTACCAGGAGGCCGAGACACTACAGGCGCGCGTGGTAGTTATTCTTGAGCGCACGCTCGGCGCGGAGCATCCGCAGACCCTGACCAGTCGCTCCAACCAGGCCAACGTGCTGTTCTTGCAAGGCAGGGCCGCCGATGCCGAGGTGCTGCATCGCAAGGTTTTGGCGTCGCGCGAAAAAGTGCTGGGCCCGTCGCACCCCGACACTGCGACCAGCCTCAACAACCTCGCCAACACCCTGCAGCAGCAGGACAAGGATACGCAAATGCTCCCCTCGGCGCAGCGCGCGGCGCGCGCGCCCGGCGCCATCGCCTCCGAGGTGGAGAGCTTGTATCGGCGCGCCTTGAACATCCAGGAGACGGTACTCGGGCCGGACCATCCGGCGCTTGCCAACACCCTGGCCAACCTTGGCAGCTTGCTCGACCAGCGCGGCCGCTACGGCGAATCGGAGCCGATGCAGCGCCGCGCCGTGGATATTCTCGAACGCGCGCTCGGGCCCTTGCATCCGGACACGGCGGCGTCCCTTACCGCGCTGGCGGTGTCGCTCGATCGGCAGGGCAAGCTGGTCGATGCCGAGGCGATCTACATCAAGGCGGTGGAAACGGCGCGCCGCGCCGGCAACCCGCGCATTCTGTTGCTCAACGCCAGCCGCCTCGGCTTCTCTCTGGCCAAACGCGGGCGTTACCGCGAGGCGCTGCCGTTTTATCGCGAGTCGGTGGAAACGCTGGACGCGCTGTATGCGCGCACGCGCGGGCTGTCCGATGAGACGCGCCAGGCCTTCATCGGGCAGTTTAGTAACATTTACCGCGAGACCATACGGCTGTTGCTCGAATTGCATCGCGGCGCGCCGCAGGGCGGCTTTGACAGGCAGGTGCTCGAAATCGCCTCGCGCAACCAGAGCCGCGTATTTACCGAAATGATGCGCCAGGCCGATGTGGCGCGGTTTTCCAGCGCGCCCGGATTCTTGTTGTTGCGCGACCGGCGCGACCAGTTGCGGGAGCGCATCGACAGCCAGCGCCAGACCCTGGTCACGGTGCCGCCCTCGCTTGCCAATGCCGAAACGCGCCGTGCGGAACTGGCCGGCCAACTGGAGGGCTCGGAGAAGGAGCTCAAGGTCGTCGAAGACCAGTTGTGGCAGCGCTACCCGCGTTTTCAGGAGCTGACCAATCCGCGTCCGGTGACCCTCGCTGATCTGCAGCAAAAGCTGCTCAAGCCCGGCGAGGTCTTGCTCTCTTATGTGCTGCTGCCAAACGAGGTGGCGATATTTGCGGTGACGCGCGAGCGCTTCAAGCTGGTCAATCTGCCGGTCAAGCGCGACGATGTGGCCAGGCGTGTTCTGGGATTGCGCCGCGCCATGGAGAAAGTGTCTGCCGGTGAGTCGGTACTGTTCCTGCGTGACATAGATCCGGCCGCGCTTAACACGCTGTATCGGGATCTGATCGCGCCGGTGGCCGACATGATGGCGGGCCAGGACAAGGTGTTGTTTGTCGGCGACGGGCCGCTGCTGACGCTGCCCATGGAAATGCTGGTGACGCGTTGGAACGGCAACGACCAGCAGGCCTTCCGTACGGCGCGCGCCGCCGCTGATGGCAGCGAAGCCAGGCCGTTCCTGGCCGAATATGGATCGCTCGAATACCTCGGCAAGCAGGCGCGGTTCGCCTATCTGCCCAGCCTCTCCGCGTTGACCTCGCAGCGCTTGTATCCCAAGCCGGCAGGCAAGGCCCCGCGCACCTTCCTTGCCTTTGCCGACCCGGAATTTTCCGCGCCGGCCGGGTCAAGCAAGACTTACCCGCCTTTGACGCGTGCTTTGTTTGAGGCCTTGGGCAGTAATTTCCCGCGTAAGAGCGACGGCAGCCCGGATGTGCCGCGCCTGCAGGAAACCGCCGATGAGGCGCGGGAGATCGCCACCATCCTCGGCGGCGAATCGAAACTGTTCATCGGTGAAAATGCGCAGGAAAAAAGTGCCAAGGGGGCCGAGTTGAAAAATGCCCAATACGTGTTGTTTGCCACCCACGGCTTTCTTGGCGGTGATTTCCTGCAGGTGGCCGATGGGGCGGAAGCGTCCGGGCCGCGGACCAAAAGCACGGCGCAACCGGCGCTCGCCTTGTCGCTGGTGGGTGATCTTCAGGGTGAGGACGGCATGTTGACGATGAAGGAGGTGATAGAGGACGTCGAACTGGATGCCGACCTGGTCGCCTTGTCGGCCTGCAACACGGCCGGCGAAACGGCGCAGGCGAATAATGGCGAGGGGTTTGCCGGGCTTACCCGTGCCTTCATGTATGCCGGTGCGCGCAGTCTGCTGGTGTCGCACTGGAGCGTGGACAGCCTGTCGACCCAAGCGCTGATGACGGCGGCATTTCGCAATATTCGCGCCGGTAGCGGTGCCATGCAGGCGGTCAGTGATGCAGAGCGCGGGCTTCTTGGCGGACGCTTCAATAACGGTCCCTATCACTTCTCGCGCAGCAATCCGTTTTTTTGGGCGCCGTTTGTCTACGTCGGCGATTGAGCCGCGGCCGACCGGCATGACGCTTGCTGACTGATAAGGGCGCTCGCAGAAGGCCGGCTGCGGGATAATACGATCTGACGGCCGGGGTGGGCGGCTGGGCGGCTGTCCGGCCGGGCTGGCGTAACGGTCGACACAGTGCTGATGATGTGACAAAAGATGTGACAAAAATGTCATCAAAATAAGCTTGAAAAGTCCGATTGGCGCGGGTTTTTTGAAAGTAATTCTATTAAATTTTGGTCTGGTGACGGGGTTGTTTGGGGATGACAGAAAATCGCGCGCTGTTTGGCATGGCCTTATGGCGCAGGTTGCTGCGCCACTTTGGCGTGCCGCTGCTCGCCTGTCTCATCGCCGGGGCGATTGCTCAGACCAGCTGGCTGCAGTCGCTGGAGAATGTTTACTACGATTATTGGCATGTGTTTGCCGGTGTGCGCTACGCGCCGCAGCACGCGGCGGTGGTCTCGATAGACGACGACACCCTCGATGCGCTAAAAGACGACCCGCTGGCGTTCTGGGCGCCGCATTTTGGCAAGGCCATGGATGTACTGGGCAAGGTCGGCGTCAAGGCCGTGGGACTCGATTTCATTTACCAGGTCAGTGCCGAGAACTGGCTGAAAAAACTCAAACTTCCGGACAGCGAAATCAGTCGCAATTACGACTCTCCGCTGCGTGCCGCGCTGGCGAGCGGCGACAAGATCCTGATCACCCACATGGTCGAGTTGCGCAACGGCGAGTTGTCCTTGCTGCTGCCGCCGCAGGATCATCTTATTCTGCTGCCGCGCGGCATCAACGACCTTGGCATCGCCAACCTGCATCCTGACGATGACAAGCATGTGCGGCGCTTTTATCCGGTGATGATCGCCGACCCGGCGTTTCCCGGTGTCGGCTTTGGCACCCAGCTGGCGCTGCGCGCCGCAGGCCAGGATCCGACACTGCCTGAGTGGACGGTCGCCGGAGTGAAGCTCAGTCGTGAGCTGGAAAAGCGCTGGATCGGCTATACCGGCCCGCCGGGCACCATTCCGACCGTGTCGATGAACCTGTTGTTGCAGCCCGATGCGCTGGGTAATCCTGTGATCCAGGCCTTGAAGGGCAAGGTGGCGATCCTGGCGGCCAACAACGCCGGGACGTCGGACCGGCATTTCACGCCTTATTCACGCGGCGCCCATGCCGACCAGATGGCCGGGGGCGAGATCCACGCCAATATTGTCGAGACCATTCTGTCCGGGCATTACCCCAATGTGCCCCCCTTGTGGCTGCGTATGGCCTGCATTTATGTGTTGCTGGTGCTGGCGACCGTCCTGTTTTTGCGTTTGACACCCGAGCGCGCGGCACTCGCCGGCGTGATCATCGCTTTTAATTTGCCGATACCGGCTTTTCTGTTTTTCCTCAAGGATGTGGTGCTGCCGGTGGCTGAGCCACAGGTCGGGCTGGCGGTGGCATTTTTGATCACCCTGGGCTTGCGCCTTACCGGAGAAGAGCGGCAAAAAGCGCAACTGCGGCAGATGTTCGGACGCTATGTGTCGGATGATGTCGTCAAGCTGCTGACCGAGGGCGAGCGGCCGGACCTGTCGGGCGAGGAGCTTGAGGTCACGGTGCTGTTCTCGGATATCCGCAACTTCACCACCATCTCGGAAAAACTGTCCCCGCACGAAGTGGTGGAGATGCTCAACGCCTATTTCAGCCTGACTTGCGAGCCCATCCTGCAGCAGGGTGGCATGGTGAACAAGTACATCGGCGACGCGGTGATGGCAATTTTCGGCTCGCCCGTGCGCCACCCCGACCACGCGCGCCGCGCGCTGATTGCGTCGATTGGCATGGCCAAAGAGGCGGAAGGCTTTCGCGATTGGATGAAACAGCGCTTTCCCGATCGCGGCCTGCCCGAGTTTGGCATTGGCATCGGCATTCACACCGGCCTGGCGGTTATCGGCGATATCGGCTCGGTCAAGCGCACCGAGTTCACCGCCATCGGTGACACGGTCAATGCGGCATCGCGCCTTGAGGGGGTCACCAAGGAGCTGCAATGTGTCATTGCGGCGAGCGCCGCGACGCTCAAGGCGGCCGGACCCGGGGTCAACACCGGCAAGTGCGAAACCGTTACGGTAAAAGGACGCGCCGAGCCCCTGCTGGTGTTCGAAATCACCGGCATACACGAGGTGCCGCCGTTACCGGCGGCGGAGCAACCGACCAACTGAGCAACCGACCAACTGAAAAACGGAGTTGAAGCCGATGTTTTATTTTTTGAAACATGCCGGGTGTGGTCTTGGGGCGGTGCTCTGGCTGAGCGCGTCGGCGGTCGCGGCACAGGGGGCTGATGTTGGTCTGGTTAGTCAGGTGAAGGGAGAGGTGGGTTACTCCGCAGAGGGCGGCGGTGGCGGCAAGGCCCGGGATTACATGCGGGTGCGCGAGACCGACCGCTTCGTGTTGCCGGCAGGCGCCACCCTGCGGGTGATATTTTTACAAAGCGGACGGCAGGAAACATGGAGCGGGCCGGCCAGCATGCGACTTGGCGCCGGCGCGGGCGAGATAATTTCGGGCAAGGCGCCGGAGGTGGCGCAATTGCCGCCGAGCGTGCCCCAGCGCATTGTGCGCACCCCGGACATGTTCCAGCAGGCACACATGGCGCGGCTGGGTGGCATCAGCGTGCGCGGCGCTCCGCTGCGGCCGCATGTGCTCTCGGCCGAGGACCAGGCGGAGCTCATCGCCGCCCGCGACCTCTACCAGCAGTTGCGCACAAGGCAGTCGGGCGACGACATCACGGCGCAATTGTATTTTGCCTTGGTGCTCAGCGATCACCTGCAATTCGAAGAGCTGAAGCGCGTGGCCGAAGAGATGCAGGCTTTGCAACCGGAAAATGCCGATGTGCAGTCTCTGGGTCTCTGGGCGGCAGAACGTCTTAAACGCGGGCGTTAAGGCGGGCTAGTCACGTTAGTCACTCAAAGGCCTGCTTTGCGTGCACTAATTGGCAGTCTGACTGCGGAAAAGCGCGCCTGCGTGATAAATTCACTGTGCAGAGGGGGCTTGCGTGCCTATGCTTGAGTCATATTCATGGCGTATGGGGAGTAGGAATATGAAGACGATAAAGACAGCTTTTAGTGCGGCTCTTTTCGCGGCGGCCATCATGGTCGGCGTTGCACAGGCGCAATCGCCCGATGTCGGGCTTGTGAATATGCTCGCGGGCGAGGTGTCCTACGCCAGCGAGGGTGCGGCTGCCGCCAAGGTGCAGTCGTTCATGAAGGTCCGTCAGGGAGACCGTTTTACGGTTCCCGCAGGGGGGGCGGTGCGCGTGGTCTATTTTCAGGGCGGACGCCAGGAAACCTGGAAAGGGCCGGCAAGCTTCAAGGCCGGCGCCCGGCAGGGCGAGGGTGGTACACCGACGGAAGTGACGGTACTTCCCGCCAGCGTGCCGCAAAAAATCGCCCAGGTTCCTGAACTGATCCAGATCGCCAAGCTGGGCCGCTCCGGCGGCGTGGCGGTACGCGGCGCAGCCAAGGCGCCGCGCCTGAGCGCCGAGCAGCAGGCCGAGGTCAAGGCCGCCAAGGACACCTATGGCAAGCTGCGCTCGCAGCTTGGTGCGGACGACATCACGCCCGAGCTATACCTGTACAGCGTGCTGCAGGATTACCTGCTTTACGATGATATGCGGCCGGTTGTCGACGAAATGAGCAAACGCCAGCCCAATAGCACCGAGGTGCAGGAACTCGCCGCGTGGGTGAAAAGCCGTACGCAAAATTAATACCGTGCTTAGCATGTTGCAGAAGCAGCGTTTTTAGCGGCAAATCAAGGTGGATTTAACGGGCGCTTCGGCGCCCGTTTTTTTATCTGTTTGGGCGACGAAGCGTCCGCGTAAAAACCCCTGCGCTTCGGCGCCCGTTTTTTTATCTGCTTGGGCGACGAAGCGTCCGGGTAAAATCCCCTGCGCTTCGGCGCCTGCCTCAGCCTGCCTCAATAGGATAGGCTATACCCATGTCATGGGATATTTTTTGCTCCGTTGTTGATAATTTTGGCGACATTGGCGTGAGCTGGCGGCTTGCGCGGCAGTTGGCATCCGAGCAGGGTGCGCGGGTCCGCTTGTGGGTCGACAATCTGCACAGCTTTCAGGCCTTGTGCCCGCAGCTTGATGTGCTGGCGCCGGTGCAAACGCTGCATGGCATCGAGATCCGGCATTGGACGCCGGAGTTTGCCGCAGTGGA
>CAMDRY010000112.1 GCA_945906975.1 Bordetella parapertussis
CGGTTTTCTTGGCAAACGAGGCAGAATTATGAATCGCGGTCAGTCGATTTTTGCCCAATTCTTGGACTTTATACCCTTCAGTCACTTATGGTGCTCGCATCGATCGCTCGATGCTTCAGTTAGAGACCGAATATACGTGCGCAGTCGTACCTAAAAGCCAAAGAACGGTCAGCTTGCAAACGAGGAGGGGTCCATATACGCGCATATGGGCATATGGCGCGCAGTTGGTCAAACGGCACCGGTTTGGAGAAAAATTGTACTCCCTTGGGCAGGCCGCCGCGCGCTTCGATGTCGGCGGGGTCGAGTCTGCTGACGACGGCACTATCCATGCCCTCGCGGTAAGACGTGGCGACGAGATGATGAATCATCTCAAACCCGTCAAGGCCGGGCATCGCCAGATCGGTGGTCATCAGATCGGGGGCATCGCGGCTGAGGCGAATCAGGCCGTCGACGCCGTTGCCGGCGGTGATTGTGTCGATCGGCAGATTCCAGTTGCCGATGACGGTCTTGTACAAGCTCAGCAATGAGTTGTCGTCTTCCACCACCAGTACTTTTATTTGCTCGCCTTGCCGGGCGGGAGCAGCGTCCCTCTGTCGGGGTTTTGCTTCGCCATCGAGCAAGCGTTGTACCGACGTGCGCTTGATTCGACGATGGCCGCCATCCGTTTTCCAGGCTTCCAGCAAGCCGCTCTCAACCCACAACTGCGCTGTCCTTCGGGACACTCCGAGCATTTCAGCCGGGTTGGCTAGCAATTCGGGGCCAACTCCACCGGCGATCAGTTCCAACTCCTGCTGCCGGACGCGCAGTTGCTCGTTTATCTGCGCGGCGACGATGCTCACCGTCGTGGCCTGCTGGTCACCCGGTAACTGCGCCATATCCGCGCGAAGCATGTGGCCGGTGTAAAGCGCCAGGGACCAAAGGCTGGTCGCAAAAACGCATAGCGTGAAAGTGGCAACGCGGAATTTGATCGATTGCCATAAAGGCGGAGTCCAGACCATGCGATGCTTGCCGGAGGGGGGGGCTTAGAGCCATAGCCCAGCGGATGCATCTGTGACAAAACAGAGCGGACAAGGGTTTATTCTTTTGGCTCATTTGGCGAATGATGTTGTTGAACTCATGCTCTGACCGCGAGAGTGAGCAACTGTGCGGGATCGGGGCTGAAGCGGGGCGACCGTTCGAGAACGCTAAACCATCCGAGGTAGTTGGTGAGGTATTTCGTGGCAACACCGCTTGAAGCGGATCATCTATGCGCGCAGGCGCAAGCAGCGTGGCCGTATCAGGCAATCCCCCGCGGCTAATCTCCTGTTGTGTCTGCGCGAGCACGCGGACGATGTCCTGCGGTTTCTTACCGACACGCGATATCCGCATGCCCAAACTCAAGCAAAAGACCTCCGGGTGTTTCCGTACCGTCACTGGTGCCGAGTCCTTCTGCACCATCCGCTCCTACCTCGCTACGGCGCGCAAACAGGGCCGTAATGTCTTCCATGCCCTCACTCTCGCATTTCACGGCAACCCTCCCAATCCGCTACCATCCGGGCAGGCTGAATAGTTACGAAAAAAAATAAAGAAACAAAGCAAATAAAAAAGCGGACCGAAGTCCGCTTTTTTTATTTGGCGCCTCGCGTGCGCGTAGAGTGGCGCGCCCGTGCGGTAACTGTCGTTACGGCTTGCTGAATTCCTTCCACGGATCCTTGACGTTCGGGATCGTCTCTATCTCGACGTTCATGTTGCGGCCGCCGACCTTGCGCGTTTCGCGAATGTAGATGTTCTGCACAATGTCGCGTGTCGCCGGATCAATCGCAATCGGGCCGCGCGGGCTGTTTGGATTTTTGTAATTGGACAGGATCTTCATTGTTTGATCGCCGTCCACCTTGCCCTTTTGCTCGCGGATGGCGGTGTAAATCATGTCCATGGCATCGTAGGCGCCCACGGCGATAAAGCCCGGCGGGATGGTCTTGCCGTAATCGCGCTCCCATGCGCCGACAAAGGCCTTGTTGGCGGGGCGGTCGCCGGCCATCGAATAATTCCAGGCCGAGATGTAGCCGAGCGGGGCGTCGCCCATGTTGATCAATTCCTCCTCGGTGACCGAGTCGCCGGTGCCGATAAAGGGAATGCCGGCCTGGCGCAGACCGAGGTCGTTGTAGGCCTTCTGGATCGCCGTCGACGGGGCGCCTGCGGTGACCATGTTGAACACCACGTCGGGTTTCACGTCCTTGGCTTTTTGCATGAAGGCGATAAAGTCGGGGTTCTTGATCGGCATGCGCACGCTGCCGATAATCTCGCCGCCGCCGTCCTTGAAACCCTTGATGAAGGCCGTTTCGGCATCGTGTCCGGGTGCGAAATCGGTCACCATGGTGTAGGCCTTCTTGTATTTCTTTGCCGCCCACACGCCCATCGGGTAGCCGCTTTGCCACAGCGTCAGTGAAGCGCGCACAAAATACGGCGAACGGGTGGTGATGACCGATGCCGCGGCATTCATGATCACCAGCGGCGTCTTGGTCTCGGCCAGCATCGGTGCCACCGCCATGGTGTTGGGTGTCCAGATGAAGCCGGTGAGGAAGTCGACCTTGTCGCGCACCAGCAATTCCTGCGCCAGGCGTTTGGCGTTGTCGGGGTTGGGACCGCCGTCATCGCGCACCAGCAATTCTATTTTCACGCCGGGCGGCAGCTTGCCGGCGTTTTCCTTCATGTACAGCTTGACGCTTTTGTCGATCTGGTCACCCAGGGTCGCGAACGGCCCGGATGTCGAATTCAACATGCCGATCTTGATCGTCTGCGCCGCTGCGGCGCCGCTGCACAAGGCGATCGCGCAAGCGAGCAGCCCCGACAGCAACTTGGGTTTTTGGTACGTCATGTTTGTTCCTCCTTGAATCGGTTTAATCGATGCACTTCTTTTTGGTCTTGCGTGACGCCATATTCTATAGATTCTCGCTGCAACAAGGCCATGTCTGCGCGTGCTGCCGTTGTGCGGTGCAGCGTATCAGGGTTTATTCTTCGGCAAAATGGATTTGTGTCTGCGCCTCCTTCAGGCGGGGCGAGGGCGCTTCTGAAATGCCCCATTGGTCCAGGCGTCCAGGCAGCCACTTCCAGTCCTCGGGCTTGCCCGCCACATAGCTGGCGTCGACCTGCTCGACCTCGGCGGTGTATTCAATCACCAGATTTTCAGGGCCGATAAAATAGGCGAACACATTATGTCCGGGACCGTGGCGGCCGACACCCCACGCGATCGGATAGCCCGCGTCGCGCAAGCGGCCGCCGCCTGTCATCACCGACTCCCAGTCGGGCAGCATGAAGGCGATATGGTTGAGCGTGGCCTCCTTGGAAAAAGCGAAGGCGATGTTGTGGTGGTCGCTGTTGCAGCGGATGAAATGCATCATGCGTGTGGTGTCCGAGAGGGTGAAGCCGAGCACCTCGGTGAAAAAATGCATCGCCGCATCGGCGTCCTTCGAATTGAGCACCACATGGGCAAGCCGCTCCGGCGTGTCACGAACAGCTGAGGCGTCGGTGTGGCGCAGGTCATCGCTGACAATGCAAAAACGCCGGCCTTCAGCGTCGCGGAAGGCAAAGCCGTAACCGCCACCCGGCGTGGTGATTGCGGCAGGCGGTGCTTGCAGCCGGCCGCCCTTGTCGGCGATGCGCTGCGCCAGCGTGTCGACGGCGCCACGCGAAGTGGCATTGAAGGTGACCGCGAGCAGTTCCGTGCTGCTGCGCGGGTGCAGCGACAGCAAGTGGTGGGGGGCGCCGGTTCCGCGCAGGTAGACGGCGGCACCGTCCCGTGCGGCAACCGAAAGGCGCCAGGTGCCCGTATAAAACGCCTCGCTTGCCGCGATGTCGACAACGCCCAGCTCGACGCTGCGCAGACCGGTGATCAACGACGACTGCATGCTTTGCTCTCCTGATGAACTTTTTAACGGCCGCCATTTATACCGTATACGCTGACGGCCTGCGCCGTGCTATTTTCCGCCTGCGCCATGCCCTGTCGTGCTGCGGCATGGCGGTTGGTGCGCGAAGCCATGGCCGCGCAGGGTGCCGAAGTGACGACGACAATGCCCGACGAGTTTCGCGTATTTTTGCAAAAAGACATCGCCAACACCGCCAAGCTTGTTCAAGCTGCGGGGCTGCAGCCGGAATGAGCGCGACGGTGACGCTGATGATGGTGGAATAAAATATAAAATCAACAAAAATGAGAACCCGCACTGAAAAAGGGTTTCAAGCCAAACTTGGCACAAATTACGCCGCCTTTATGGTCGTATTTATGGGTTGATTAAGGCCCGCTTTCAAGTCGGCGGCAGCGTATCTAAAAAGGAGTAACACCATGCAAGCAAACCCTATAGCACGCCGGTTCTTGCGGCTGGCGGCGCACGGATTGTTTTTGTCCACCCTGCTGGCGGGCGCGTCGCAGGCGCTGGCCCAGTCGGCCTATCCCAGCCGTCCGATTCGCATCATCGTGCCGCTGACCACCGGCGGTTCCAACGATGTGCTGGCGCGCATCATCGCCGATCGCCTGACGCCGGTGTTGGGGCAGCCGGTGGTGGTCGAGAACCGGCCCGGTGCCGGTGGCATTGTCGGCACCGACTACGTCGCCAAACAGCCCGGCGACGGTTATACGATTCTCATCGCCACCGCCTCACACGCCTACCAGCAGCACTTCGTCACCAAGTTGCCGTTTGACCCAGTAAAAGATTTCGAGCCGATCATCCTCGCTGCGGTCGTTCCCTTTGTGCTGACGGTTAATGCCGAACTGCCTGTGACCAATGTCAGGGATTTCATCGCGCTGGCGCGCACGCGGCAAAAGGGCCTGACCTTTGGCACCGCCGGCGTCAGTTCACCGCATCAACTGGGCACCGAGTGGCTCAAGTCCATGACCGGGGCCAATTTCATCCACGTTCCCTACAAGGGCGCGGCCGGCATCGTGCCGGCGCTGGTCGCCAACGAGATCGACTTCACTGTTGGTGCGATCAATTCGCTGCTGCCGCATATCCGCAGCGGCAAGCTGCGTGCGCTGGCCGTTGCGAGCACCAAGCGCACCGCTTTCCTGCCCGATGTGCCGACCATCGCCGAGGCGGCGCCCGCGCCCGGCTACGGCATGGATGTGTGGGCCGGTTTTCTCGCGCCCAAGGGCACGCCCAAAGACATCATTGCCAGGCTCAATGTCGAGATCAGTCGCATCCTGCGCGATCCGCAAATCGTCGCTGAAAAACTCGCCCCGCTGGGCATCGATATCGTGACCAGTACGCCCGAGCGCTTTGCCGAGGTGCTCAAGGCCGACCTCGTGTTGTACGAAAAAGTCATCAAGGACGCCAACATCAAAGCCGAGTAGGGCGCGCTGACGGGGCGGCGGCGTTGCCGCGGGCCGGGCTGGAAAGCCTGGGTTCTCGCGGCTTAGCCGGTCTTTCAGGCTTTGCTTTTGGGCGGATGGTGCACGCGGTGCTTGCCCGCTTCACGTTCCACCGGGTCGCGCAGTCTGAGGGTTTTTTCGTGGCGTTTGGTGACGATGCGGTAGTGCCTTGCGGCATCGATCGCCCAGCCCACGTCCCAGCAGCTTTTCGGGTTGGTGACCCATTGTTCGGGTTTGAGGCGGCGCAGGTCAAAGCCGGCGGAATACTCACGCAGGGTTTTTTGCGCGCGCCGGTTGGCGTATTCGTGAAAATAACTCATCGCCAGCTCGCGCAAGCTGCGGTAGACCGGGTCGCGCCAGCGCAGATAGGGACCGTTGGTCTTGGAGATTGCCCCCCAGCAGCCGTTGCGCCGGAACAGCGTGACGATGTGGTCGTAGTCGCGCGTGGCGCGCAAGTCCATGATCAGCGGCGGCTCGCCGTTCACCCAAAGCGCCGCCGCGGCCAGCATCGCGCCCTCGATGCACAGCGCGCGCTTTTCATGCAGCACGGTGCGCACCGACAGGCAGGTCTCGCCGCCCAACTCCCAGTTGTGCGGAATGGCGTTAACGTAGGTTTGAATTTTTTCCGGCGTATTGAGGCGGCGCAGCACGGCAAACTCGGCCGGCGTGAGTCCGAGATCGTCGCGTGTTGCGGCGCGTTTGTGCAGCAGGAGGTTTTTTGCCATGCGCCATTGTGACGGCACTGTCGCGCACTGGCTACCGTTTTGATGCAATCGATCAGCAGCGGCGACCGACATCGTTGACTGGAAACGCCCATCTGGCGCGGGTTTTCAGGCGATGCGCCAAGTGGGCTGCGTGATGCGGCAGCGGTCCCGCCACCCGCCTGCTAAAATCGGATTTCAAACGGATCGAAGCAATGAACCCCTTTACCCGCCGAAAATTCCTGCAAAGCAGTGTGCTCGCCGCAGGTGGTTTGTGCGTCCCCTTTGCGCCTGTGTTTGCCGCCTCCGCCGCGGCGCTGGACGCGCGCCGCCTGCGCAAATTTGTCGATGAAATGCCGCGTCCGCGCCGCGTGTCGGGTCCGACATTGGATCTTGCCGTCACCGAGTTCCGGCAAAAGCTGCACGCCGACCTGCCGCCGACCGTGTTATGGGGTTATGACGGCAGTTATCCTGGTCCGACCATAGAGGCCGAGCGCGGCAAGCCGCTGCGCGCGCGCTTTCGCAACGCGTTGCAAAACCAGACCCTGCTTGCGGCGCTGCCCGTCGACCAGACGCTGCACTGGGCGGATCCGCTGGGTGCCAAGCAGGGCGCTCATACGCATCATGGCGGTGGTCCGCGCGAACGCTACGCCGGCCCGGTGCCGCTTATCACCCATCTGCATGGCGGCGAAGTGCACGCGCAAAGCGACGGTCATCCTGATGCCTGGTACACGCCGGGCTTCGCGCGCAAGGGCGCCGCTTTCGCCGGTGAATGGCACGACTACCCGAACGCGCAGCCGGCTGCAACGCTGTGGTACCACGACCATGTCATGGGTGCCACGCGCATCACCGTTTACGCCGGGCTTGCCGGTTTTTACTTGCTGCGTGAACCGGAACTGGAGCGCACACTCAATCTGCCCGCGGGCGACTACGAGCGCGAAATCCTCATCCAGGACCGCAGTTTCGACCTCAAGGGCCAGTTGCGTTATCCGCAGCGCGGCAACGATCCGGCGGCGCATCCGTTCTGGAACCCCGAGTCCTTCGGCGATGCGATCGTCGTTAACGGCAAGGCCTGGCCCTATATGAACGTCGAGCCGCGCAAATACCGCCTGCGCCTGCTCAACGGGTCGAACGCGCGCTTTTTCCGTCTGCGTCTTTCCGACGGCAGGCCGTTTGTGCAGATCGGCTCGGACGGTGGTTTCATGGCGGCGCCGGTTGAGGTGAAGACGCTTACGCTTTCGCCCGGTGAGCGCGCCGATGTCATTGTTGATTTTTCCGGGCTCGGGCAGGGCAAGACCATAGTGGTCACCAACGATGCTGTGGCGCCGTTTCCGGTGGGCGATAAAACCGATCCGCGTTCCACCGGTGTTGTCATGCAGTTTCGCGGTGTGCCGCTGACGAGCGCCGATGCCAGTGCGATTCCGGCAAAACTGGTCGACGTGCCGGCTCTCGGTGCGCCAACCCTGACGCGAACCCTGACTCTGGACGAGCACATCGGGCGCAAGGGGCCGCACCGGATGCTGCTCGACGGACGCACCTGGTCCGATCCGGTGAGTGAAACGCCGCGCCTGGGTAGCACCGAGTTGTGGGAAATCGTGAACCTCACCGCAGACACCCACCCCATACACCTGCACCTGGTGCAATTTCAGGCACTCAACCGCGAGGCGCTGCGCGTCAAGGCTTATACAAAAGCACCCAAGGCGCAGCGGCAACTGGCGAAATTTCTTTCGGGAACACCCGTGTTACCCGACGCCAATGAGCGGGGCTGGAAGGACACGCTGCGCGCCAATCCGGGCGAGGTGACGCGGTTTATGGTGCGTTTTGCGCCGGCCTCGGGCGGGGCCTTCCCCTTTGATGCCACCGCTGCGCCAGGCTATGTGTGGCATTGCCATCTGCTCGAGCACGAAGACAATGAAATGATGCGGCCCTACGCGGTGCAGCGCTGATTTACTCTCAAGCCGCACCCTAGGCACCCCTGGGGCACCCCCTGCCCCTGGGGCAGTCGCAGGATCGTGCCGGCCTATCAGTCCGGTTTGATATTCGCACCCTTGATCACGCGCGACCATTTCACCGCTTCGGATTTCATGAATACACCGAACTCCTCGGGGCTGCTGCCGACGGGGTCGGTGCCCTGGGCGATGAGTTTGTCGCGGATGTCCGGAATTTCCATCACCTTGACGATTTCGCGCTGCAGGCGGGCGATGACTTCGCGCGGCGTGCCGGCCGGCACCAGCATGCCGTACCAGTTCACCGCCTCGAAGCCGGGCACCGATTCGTTGGCCGCCGGCACATCGGGCAGTATCGACAGGCGCTTCGGGCCGGTGGTGGCAATCGCGCGCAGGCGGCCGCTTTTTACGTGGGGCAGCCCGATCGCGACCGCGTCAAATCCGTACTGCACCTGGCCGCCGATCAGGTCATTGAGTCCGGGTGCGCTGCCTTTGTAGGGCACGTGTACCGTCTTGATCCCGGCCACCGCGTTGAGCAGTTCGCCGGCGAGATGGGGCAGGCCGCCGTTGCCGCTGGAGTAAAAGTTGACCTTGCCCGAGTTGGCCTTGGAGTAGGCGATCAACTCACCGAGGTTTTTTACCGGCAGCGACGGGTTGACATAGAGCAGGAAGGACACCGAAGACACCTGCGTGAGCGGCGTCAGGTCGCGATCCATGTTGAAGGGCAGGTTGGGGATAAAGACCGGGTTGATGCTGATGTTGCCGGTGGTGCCGAAGAAAATGGTGTGTCCGTCCGGCGCCGACT
>CAMDRY010000113.1 GCA_945906975.1 Bordetella parapertussis
CTTTCAGCCCTCTTGCCGGCTGCAGGCGCGCGTGACGGCGCGTTCGCGCGCCATCGCCTGATGTGCGCGGAGTGGCGTCGCTCATCGGCGCACGCGTCCAAAACTGAAACTGGCAGCCAGTAACTTGGGGAAGGCGGCGAGCAAACCCAGCAGAATAGGGGCTGGGCAATTGGTGTAAACACCGTCAAGCGTGTCGGCTGCTGTGTTTTGCCTGGGCGCATCAGTGCTGGCAGCCGTTGCGATGCCCACCAGTAGCCGATAGCGGCGGGCACACATCAGTGCATGGTTTACATGGTGGAAGGACTGCGCAGTCCCCTCTTCGAGCTGACAGACCTGCTTCACCGACAGCGCCAGGGTGCGGGCGACATTCTCTCGTGTCAGCCCGGCCTTTGTCCTGCCGGCAAGGAGGAGTCTGCCGGCGATCACATCCACCGATTCGGCGGGCGGGGGCGCAGTCGCGGTGGCAGTCACGGTGGCAGTCGTGTTGGCAGTCGCATGGGCAGGCGCGTATTGCACGGCGCTGAGCGCTTCGGTCGAGCGTGTGCTGCTCGCATCGCTTGCAGAGGTCGGTGCGGACGCCTGTATCGATGTTGGAATGAAGCGGACGCCTTGCATGACGTTGCCGAATTTATTGAGCATGTAGAAAAGCTTAAGCGAGAGATGGTAGAGATTGGATTAAATACGCGATGTAAGCTACATGCCTTTAATTTACAAAAATTTGGTTTCGCGGCGATTTGGTCGTGCCAAGGGGGGGCGGAGGCCTTTTCGGTGGTGTACGCACCACGAAATGTTGCGCTGCGGGATAAGTCCGCTGTGGCGGCACCCCTGCGGGCGTACCGCAGCGCGGCCAAGGACGATGACGCCGTGTTCATTGCCCTGGATTCTTGCGTCTGGCACCTGACGTCTGGCACCTGGCACCTGGCACCTGGCACCTGCCACCCGCCACCCGCCACCCGCCCCCGCCCCTTCGCGGGCCGGGGACGAACGGGACCCGCTAGCGGTGCTTTACCTGAAAATCAGCAATCAGTGCCCGCTTAGTTGGCGGTGATCTTGCGGCCGTTAAGCGCCTGCACCGGGCGGGCATTGAGTTTGAACGGGAAGGCGTTGACTTGCTCGCGCGACACGTTGCCGGACGCCTTGAGGATGTAAAAGCTCACGCCCTCGGTGCACGGCGGTGTGGTGAGCGAGCCCTCGAAGGCGTAGTACTCGAGCGCGGCGGGCAGTATTTTCATCAGGTTGAGCGCCACGCCAGGCACATCGACTTCGGGACCCTCTTTTTGGGGCGCGTTGCTCCAGATGGAGCGAATGACCTCGTTTTCGGCCCCCTGGTTGAGCAGTACGCCGACAACGGCGAACTTGCCGCCGGCGCTTTTGTGCACAAAGTGGGCGACCATGGCGGCCGGTTTGCCTTCTATAAGTTCCTCGCTGGGGCGGTGGAAGTGGAACTGCAACAGATCATATTTTTCGCCGCCTATGCTCATCTGGCTGCCCGGTATGACGTTCACCTGCAATGTATGGCCGTTATTGAGAACCTTGAGGGGGATTGGTTTGTAGTCCACCGTGAGCGCGTTGGTGGATTTCTCGAACGGTCCGCGGATATCGATGGGCGACTGTGCCTTGCCGGTGCCGCAGGTGGCGAAGGTATCGCCCCACTTGGCCGGGTTCATTTCGCCCTCGTAGCCCCAGTGCGGGGCGCTGTGGGAATTGTCGGATGCCTTGTCGTGACTAGCGGCTGAGCTGGCTAATTTTTCGCTAACGGTTTTTAAATTTTTCTGAACGCTCGATATCTGCGCTTCAAGAGAGGCCATTTTTGTCCAGGTAACTAAGGACAATGTCGCGGTTATCGCGAGTATCGCGGCAATAATTATTTCTATAATAATGCGTAGCATTTTTTTTCCTTTGAATTAACTATTCAATGTGCCTTTTGGGGGCTTCCTGAGCGGCGGCGGCAGTCCACATTGGCCATTGTGAAATGCTCAACGGTTCGGTTTGGCTGTCTCCGTTTTTTGTGCTTGCGGATCTGGATACTGAACGAATTCCTTGTCTTTTTGCTCGGCAGGTTTTTCTCGCGCGCGTATGGTGGCCACGCCTGGCGCAATGGCCGCGGGACGTTGCCGCTCCGCGTTGAGCATGGTTTCGAGTTTGCGTGTGGCTTCGGTCAGCTTTGACAGTTCAGCTCTGGAAGTGTTGAGTTGATCGCCAAGCTTGGCTGTTGCACGGGCCTGCGCCTGGTTCTGTCCATCGAGTGCTTTGATTTGTGTCAATAAGGCCTGGTGCCGTGCCTGATCTTCTTTGGCGACTTTTTCATTGGATGCCGGCTCGGCCGGCTTGCGTATTTCGACCAATGCGGCATCAAGTTTTTTTTCCATCGACTCGATGCGCCCGGACTCCTTTTTCGCATCCAGGCCGGTTAGCAGGCTTTCAATATTTTTCAGATTCTCTGTCCCGGCATTCATTTCCACCATACGCTTTCCGACGGCGAGGAGGGTGCCTTCGGTTCGGGTGACGCTAGCTTCGAGTTTGATAAAGCTCCAGATCAAGGCCCCCGATGTGATGAGCAGCAATAGCGACACGATACTTAATATGATCACGGAATTCATTTTGGCTTGCGCGGTGGTCTGGGCTAGCTCTTCGGTCACGGCAAGCAGGTTTTCGGTGGCGCTTGCGGCCATCTCGGATGAGCGATTGGCAACGCCTGCAGTCTCAAGCACTACATTGACCAGCTTGTCCAACTCCGATTTTGGGTTTTCCTCTGTCGAAGTTTTCTCCGCTGCAGGGTCAAGCTCTGGCTCGACGCTTTCAAAGTCAAGCCTTACGCGCACTTCCTCGATTTCAGTGTTGGCGCTTGGCTGTTCAGGATTGCTCATGATGTTGTGTCCCGCATTAGTGTTTCACAAGCCGGTGGGCTGTTTGGTCGGATGTCTTGCCGCATCCTCTTGCAGTATCCCTAGGTTCATGTTTGGGGATGGCGTCGTCGCGTGGTGCGTGCTTTGCCCGTTTTAATGTTTGTGCTGTTTCATCTTGGCTTCGAGTTGATCCATTTTCTTGTTCAGCACCATGGCCCTTTGCTCTTCTTGGTGTACCTTGGCGATGGCTTCGGCATTGATCGACAGGTTGAGTTGCTGCAGCTTATCGTTCTTGCGCAAACTGCCCAAGCCTGGGCTAGGTTCATCCTGTCGCTCTTTTGCATTGGTCGGCGCATGGTCTGGCTCGATCCCGTCGCCTGCGGATGGTGGGGTATCAGGCGTCTCTGGCGGGTGTTGCAGGGGGATTGGCGCGCGGGTGAAGTCCGGGGCCGGATGTGCCAGTTGCTTGTCGGGTTTGTCTGGGTTGTCGGGAGCGAAGCCCGGCGGGATTGCCACTGCCGGTGGCCGTGACCCTGCCTGCAGAAAAACTGCATTGTCTTGTTGATCCGGATTTCCCGTTGCCCCTGGCGCACCTGGAGGATTGGCAGCCCTGGTCGCCGCCGGGTGCACGGCGCTTCCCGTCGATGCAGCGCCCGCAAGATGATGCGCCGCGGCGCGCTCAAGAGCGGAAGCTTCTTTCAATTGGGTTTCTGCTCGCGGGTCGCTGCCATCGCGCAATTCGTTGTCATGCTGCTTCGTTGGTTCGGGCAAATGAACATGGTTGCTTGAGGTCTGCCCGCTGCCCGGAGGCGGATTTATTTTTGTTATGCCCGCTGCGCTCGTCGTGGCAACGATGCGCCCTTCAGCGGCGGGCGACGCGGAGGTATTGGTGACTTTATTTTCGTGTTTCTTTTCTCCGGCTTCCAGTAATTCGACGTGTTTCTGATCCCCTTGCTCGGGCAGATGAAGATGGCTTGTTGCCGCTGGCCCACCTGCGGGTGCTGCGAGGTTTTCTGTAGTGGAGGCCCCGGCTGCTGTGCTTAATATAGTGCTCTGTGTGTCTCCATCCCGTTCGGCGCGAAGGATGGAGGCGCGGCCAGAGATTTCAGCCTGTGCGGTTTTGTTGTTCTCTGCTGCCGCTTCCCCGCCGCTGGCCTTTTTAACCGCAGGTGGCGTTGCTGCTTCTGTGTCGAGATTCAGGGATTTGTGCTGGTTGGAAGGGGTCGCCGCTTTGCCGGTTCTTTCATTGAATGAAACGGTGTGGGGCTTGCCGCTGCGCACCAAATTCAATGCTTGGTTATTTCGTGCGGCTTCATCTTTTTTATCGTCGGCCATCGGGTGCTTTCTTAGGGGCGTTTTTCGGCAGGCATGGCGGCTATCAGTGAGTCCGCAGTGCGCAGCCAGGGTTGTGGGGGAATGTCTTTTCGCGTGCTGAAGGTGTTTGCGGCTTCTGCCGAAGAGAAGGGGCCGGAAACAACCACGTATTTGATCTGCTTGCCTTGGGCGGTGGCGATCGAAACGATCAAACTGCCCGCCAGGGCCGGTCTGGCTTTTTGCCAGTTTTGGGCTTCGCTGTAGCTGTCTAGCGCGACATGCTGGACAAAAATATGCAGTTTTGGGGTTGCCCTGACCGTCTGGGCGTTGGCGCGCAGAGCCGACAGCGATGGTGGCTCGATGGCTTGCTCTACGGTTTTGGCGGCCTCCGCTTGCCTGGGTGTATTGGTCGCGCCGGCCTTGTCCTGGAGTACGAGTGGCGGCAGTGGCTTGGCAATCGGCACAGTGTTTGATGTCGCCACCGGCGGTGGGGGGGCGGGAGGTGTCAGCTTTGCCTCGGCAGGTGGCGGCGCAAGTTCTGCAGCGATCTTTGGTGCAATGTCTGCAGGGGCCGCCGGTTCAGGGATAGTGGGGGTGGGCACGCTCGGCGCGGTCGCAAGCGAGGAGGGGGCGGGCGGGGCGGGCGGGGCTGCGACCGGCTCAACTGCGACGGGGCTGGCGGCCTGTGGCGCATACGCACCGAGGCTGGAGAGCACTGTTTCGGTCTGTTGTGGGAATAGTAGCGCCATCACCACCAGGCCAAAACTGACCAGGGTGACCGCCACGACAAAACGGGTGAGCAGGGCGGGGAGGGTGCGACGTGCGCTTTTCTCTACGGCTGCCGGCGGATGATAATTGCCCGAGGACATCTCCGGCCGCGGGGCTTGGCGCGGCAAGTCGGTTTGGTTTAGAAGTACATCCCAAAACGGTTCTTCAAGAAGCTCTGGCGCAGTCGTTTGAAGCAATGTCATTACCGCATGTTCCCGTCCAAGCGGCCGGGCTGCCGTCAGCAAGGCCAAGGCCTCTTCTTTTGACGGCGCTGCTATGTCCCAGCGCAGCAGCCGCTTGCCAAAAAACTCAACCGGCTTTTCTTGCGGCGAATCGCCATCGGTAGTCTGCAGCAAAATAAGTTGTGTGTTTGCTCCCGGGAAACCACTCACCAGTCGCGCCAGAAGCCGCCACTCGGCCGGGCTGGTCGCTTCGCTGCCGCTTGATATGAGAATGCGCAATGGTGAGGACGAGCTGCGTCCCGCCATGGCGTCGGTCATTGACATCGAGGCCAGGATTGCATTAAAACGGTCGAGCAAATCCTCGGTGTTCTCCGGGGAATGGATTTCCAGGCGCACTTCGGTGAATGCAGACAGCCGCTTGATGACCATGCGGCAGTAGTGGTGGGAACAAGCCTGGTTTGAACCGATAATGGCAAGACTCATCCCGTCGGCGACAATTTGCGCGCATAACTGCTCGCAGGTGTTGCGGTCTTCGGCGCGAAAAAAGAGGTCGTCTTCGTCGTCCGAGATCGGCGGTTTGTCGTCGTCGAGGCGGTTCATGCGTTGAGGCCTCCGGCCTCCAGTTGCCCATTGCTGTCAAAGCGCATCGCCTTGGGTATCTCCAGCTTGGGCCGGACGATCGCCCCCATGCCGGGCTGGAAACTGCTGAGGCTGAAAACATAGGCGATGACTTTTGCCACGACATAATAGAGCTCCTCCGGGATCGGGTGGTCGATTTTTGTCGTGAAATAAAGTGCCCAGGCGAGGGGCGGGGCGGGCATGGTGTGCACGCCGGATTTTTTTGCCTCCTCGATGATCCTGAATGCCAGCGTGTCAATTCCCTTGGCAAGCAAAATGGGCGCACCATCCTTGGATGGGTCGTAAGCGAGCGCCACGGCGAAGTGTTCGGGGTTGGTGATCACCACATCAGCCTCTTTGATGCGGTCCATCATGCGCGAAGTGGCCATTTCACGCTGGCGGCGGCGTATTTGGGCGCGCACTTCAGGACGTCCTTCAGAGTCCTTCATTTCGTCGCGGATGTCCTGCTTGCTCATGCGCATGCGCTTGTTGAATTCATGGCGCTGGTAGAAAGCGTCGCATACTGCGATCAGTATCAGCGACAAGCTGATCAGAAGTGCTGCGTGAGCGGTCATGTCTGCGGCACTCGATAGCGCCGGTTCCATGCCCATTGCGCCCAGGCGCATCAGAGTTTCAAGGTTGTCGGCAACGACCCAGATGATTACGGCTCCTACGAGTGCGATTTTTATCGTCGCTTTGGTCATTTCGGCAACTGCCTTAAAGCCGAAAATGCGCTTCAAGCCTGAGAAGGGGCTGAGCTTGGAAAACTTCGGCGCTGCCGATTTTAGCGAGAACAGGTATCCGCCTGTCAGTCCCGAGGCCGCGATTGCAGCGATTGCCGTAACAGCCAGCAGCGGAAAGATGATGATAAAGCTTTGCATAATATGTTCGGCAAGAATTGCTGGTAGCTTGGTCACGTCGTGTACGGAGCCCTGGTCGAAGATGAACCCTGCGGCGAAGAGGGCCTTCAATCTGCCGGCGGTGTCGCCGGCGCTGTAAAAAATGTATGCCGTGCCGGCGATTAAGACGCTGGCTGCGGGCACCTCGCTCGAGCGTGCGACCTCCCCGTCATCGCGGGCTTTTTGCAGCCGCCGTGCCGTTGGTTCTTCGTTGCGGTCTTCGGATGCGCTTTCCTCAGCCATTAGCTTATACCAAGGACGTCACGCACGTGCGCAAAGCCCTGCAGCCACAACCATTGGATACGGCTGCCAATGCTGCCCATCGATAGCAGAAGGATCATGAAACCGGCGAGGATGGTTGCCGGAAGGCCGACGACGAAAATATTGAGACTGGGCGCGGCGCGGGTCATTACACCGAGACCGATGTTGACCACGAGCAGCGTGACCAGCACCGGGAGTCCGATCAGAACGGCGCCAAGAAACATCATTGAGCTCCAGGCCAGGAGCTTGCCGATCGCAGCCAGGCTGAGGAGGGATTGTCCTACCGGGATTAGTGTGAAGCTATCGAGCAGGATCGAAATGAGCATCAGATGTCCGCCTGTCCCGAGAAAAATCAGCGTCGAAAGAATGATTAGAAACTGCGACAGTACGGGGACGTTTCCCAGGTTCGGATCCAGAAGGTTCGACATGGACAAGCCCATGGCCGAGGAAATCGCCTGACCGGCGACGATCATCGCCGCGGTTATCACCTGAAGGGTCAAGCCCATCATGACGCCGATACCCACCTGGTTGAACATGGTTGTGATCCCGAGGGAGGAGATGGGATCAATGATGGGCCAGGTGAACATCGGGAAAATAAGCAAAGTGAGCGCAAGCGCGAGCATCAGGCGGACCCGGGCGTTGGCCGCATCCACCGACAGGATAGGCACCGTCATCAGTGCGGCGGCGATCCGGGTTAGCGGCCACAGGAAGGTGTAGAATTTTTCTACAATGTCACCCGTTAGCAGGTTCATGGCGTTTCGGTGTGCGGCGGAATAGGGCGCGGGTCAGGAAAAAAGCGTCGGGATGCGAAGAAAAATCCCGCGGACGTAGTCTCCCAGCACCTGGATCTGCCAGCTGCCAAAAACCACCACCGCGATGGCCATTGCAACGAGTTTTGGAATGAAGCTGAGGGTCATTTCGTTGATCGAAGTGGCGGCCTGGAGCAGGCCGATCAGCAGGCCGACAATCAGCGCCACACCAAGCAAGGGGGCGGAGACTAGCAGGGTCACCCAAAGCGCTTCGCGGGCGAGGTCGACGACAGTGGAGGTGTCCATGGGGTTCAGGGCATCACGAAGCTGGCGGCGAGCGAGCCCATGGTCAGGCTCCATCCGTCGACCAGAACAAACAGCATCAGTTTGAAGGGCATTGAAATCATCATTGGCGAGAGCATCATCATACCGAGCGACATCAGAATGCTTGCGACGATAAGGTCGATCACGACAAAGGGGATGTAGATCAGGAAGCCGATGGTAAATGCGCTCTTCAGTTCCGAGGTGATGAAGGCGGGTACCAGGGTGAAGAATGGCACCGTCTTGGCGTCGGTGAGGACGCCCTTGTTGGCAATCTGCGCGAAGGCTGTAATTTCCTCCGTGCGCGTCTGGTTGAGCATGAACGCGCGCACCGGGGCCTCCGCCGCGGCAAGCGCCTTTTCCAGCACCAGGGTGTTGTTGAGGTAGGGAACGACGGCTTTGTCATACACCTGGTTCAACACCGGTGCCATGATGAAGAAACTCAGAAAAAGAGAAAGCCCGACCAAGACCTGGTTGGGGGGGGTCTGCCCCGTGCCAAGGGCCTGCCGCAGCAAAGACAGGACTATGACGATTCGGATGAAGGGGGTCATCATGAGCAGCAGAGACGGCAGAACAGTCAGCACCGTCATGAGCGCGACGAGTTCCAGCGTCACGCTATAGCGCGTGCCTTGTGCACCGTTGTTGATCGCATTCAGGATTGGCAGGCCCTCCGCATGTACCGAGGAGGAGATTGCCACTAGGGCTATAAGAATTAGTAGGCGCATATGATTTTGATTTCTATTTTCGACCTTGAAGCTTGCTAAGTAGTTGCCGCAGACCGGCACCATGGGTGACGGATGTGACGGATTTGAC
>CAMDRY010000114.1 GCA_945906975.1 Bordetella parapertussis
GAGCAGGCGAGCTTCGCCGTGCTCAAAGCCCCGGACATCCCGTCTATCCTGGTCGAGACCGCGTTCATCAGCAATCCGGAAGAAGAACAACGGCTCAATGACCAGGGCTACCAGGAAAAAATGGCGCAGGCGATTTTCCAGGGAATAAAGCGCTACTTCGCGAAAAACCCGCCTCTTACACGCCCCGTGGTCACATCCGATGCCGGGGAGTCGGCAAAAAAAACTTCCGGCACCCCCGCCTTGGAGGCGCCAGCCCCCGGCGCAAAGTCACCAAGCCGCACCAACCTGGCCGCCAACGCATCGCGCTGAACACGCCGGGCAAAACAGGCCCTGCATCCGCACACACGCAATGCTTCTGGGGCCAGGACTGTGTCTGCCCCCCCGGCGGCATCCCCGGGCGCGGCCCGGCGCTTCAGGAATTTCAGAGCCGGGCTTGAACGAACCCGGGGCACTCAGGCTTTGCGCAGTTTCTCGCGCAGGAATGCAAATACCAGCGGCAACAAGGACACACCGATGATTACAAGAATCACCGCAGTCAGGTTATTGCGAATGAGCGGCAGGTTGCCGAAGAACACGCCCGCATACACCAGCGACACCACCCAGACCAGCGCACCGACCACGTTATAGGTGAGAAAACGCGAGTAAGTCATGCTGCCCACGCCCGCCACAAACGGTGCAAAGGTGCGTACAAAAGGCAGGAAGCGCGCAATGATGATGGTCTTGCCGCCGTGTTTTTCGTAGAAAGCGTGGGTGCGATCGAGGGCCTTGCGGTTGAACCAGCGTGAGTCCTCCCAGTGAAAGACCTTGGGGCCGAGATAGTTGCCGATGGCGTAATTGACGGTGTCACCAAGAATCGCGGCGACCACCAGCACCAGCACCAGCGCATGCGGATTCATGTCCGATGCCGCCCACAGCGCGCCGGCCACAAACAGCAGCGAGTCTCCGGGCAGGAAGGGCATCAC
The DNA here is from genome assembly GCA_945906975.1 of Bordetella parapertussis. The sequence goes on from CAMDRY010000114.1 coordinate 963, forward strand.
CACCAGGCCGGTTTCGCAAAATATGATCAGGAACAGAATGACATAAATCCAGGTGCCGTATTGCGTCAGCAATGCCGCCAGGTGCTTGTCTAGGTGCAACAACAGGTCCATCAACTGCATCAGCAAATCCATGGGCGTTCCGGAATACGATCAAGGCCCGCATTCTACCGACTGTATAATTGTTTTTGTCGTCGATTTGAGCGGACATCAGGACGGACATCGGTCGATGCCGCTCAATCACTCCTTGCCCATCCCATGCCCGCAATCCACCTGTTACCCGACACCCTCATCAGCCAGATCGCCGCCGGCGAGGTGGTGGAGCGCCCGGCCTCGGTGCTAAAGGAACTGCTCGAGAACAGTCTCGATTCGGGCGCAACCGAAATCAGCGTGACCCTCATACAGGGTGGCGTGAAGAGCATCAAGGTTACCGACAACGGCGGCGGCATCAGTAAAGAGGACATGCCTCTTGCCTTCGCCCGCCACGCCACCAGCAAGATCGCCAGCCTCGACGACCTGGAGGCTGTGATGTCCCTCGGGTTTCGCGGCGAGGCGCTAGCCAGCATCGCCTCGGTGGCGCGGGTGTCCCTCGCCAGTCGCACCGGCGATGCCGCGCACGCCTGGTCCATCGCCGCCGCCGGCGGCCCCGCCGACGCGCCGCAACCGGCGGCCCATCCTCCGGGCAGCAGCATCGACGTCGATGATCTTTATTTCAACACTCCGGCGCGGCGCAAATTCCTCAAGACTGAAGCGACCGAATTCGCGCATTGCGAAGACCAATTCAAGCGCGTCGCGCTGTCGCGCCCCGATGTGGCGATGAGCCTGAAGCACAACGGCCGCGTTTCCTGGCATCTTGCCGCGAGCGACGCGGCCCGCCGCGTCGCGGCCATCCTGGGCGAGGAGTTCGCCGCCAGTGCGCGCACAGTCGACGCCGCCGCCGGCGACCTCAGGCTTAGCGGTCTTGCCGGCTCGCCGGCCCAGGCACGCGGTTCACGCGACCACCAATATGTGTTCGTCAACGGCCGATTCGTACGCGACAAGCTTCTCGTGCATGCGCTGCGTGCGGCCTACCAAGATCAACTGCATGGCGACCGCCACCCCGCTTACGTGATCTTTGTCCAGATCGACCCGCACGGCGTCGACGTCAACGTGCACCCGGCAAAAACCGAGGTGCGCTTTCGCGACAGCCGCCCGGTGCACCAGTTTGTATTTCACAGCGTGTCACGCGCGCTCTCCGGCACGGCAGCCGACACGCCCGCGGCGACGGTGGGCTTTGCCGCCACGCCAAACAGCGGATCGGGCGCGGGCTCCTTCGGCGGATCCGCATCGGGTTTCGGCGCTGCTATGGGCAAGCCGTCCTGGGCGGGAACGCCGCCGCTGCCTTACATGCGCGAACAGACCGCGTTCGCCGTGGCCCAACCGGCGGCGGCCTATGCGGCGATGTTCTCCGCCGCCATGGCGCCTGCTGCCACGGCATCGCCGGCCCCCGCCGCCGAGCAGCCGCTCGGGTACGCCGTCGCGCAATTGCACGGCATCTATATCCTGGCGCAAAACAGCGCCGGCCTGGTACTGGTGGACATGCACGCCGCACACGAGCGCATCCTCTACGAAAAACTCAAGCTCGCGCTCGATCTGCGCGAAATGGCAACGCAAAAACTGCTGATCCCGGTCACCTTCAATGCCAACAGCCTGGAGGTGGCCACTGCGGAGGAGCACGGCGACGCCTTGCAGAAAATCGGTTTCGACATCAGCCCGATGTCACCGACGGCACTGGCGGTACGCGCGGTGCCGGCCATGCTGGCCTCGGCTGACATCCCCGAACTCGCCCGCGCGCTGCTCAGCGACGTACGCGAGTACGGCGCCACGCGCATGCTCACCGAACGCCAGAACGAGCTGCTCGGGACCCTCGCCTGCCACGGCGCGGTGCGCGCCAACCGCAACCTCACACTCACCGAGATGAATGCGCTGCTGCGTGAAATGGAACAGACCGAGCGCGCCGGTGAGTGCAACCACGGCCGCCCGACCTGGTACCAGATGAGTCTCGCCGACCTCGACAAACTGTTCATGCGCGGGCGTTGAGCGCACCCTTGCGTATGTTGCGGGTCGCGCCATTATGCATGCTTGCGGATCATTCCTCACACCCTGACGCGACAGAAAATAGGCTGGAAAGCCGCGCCAATGGCGGGTTTCCAGCCATCGGCACACTGAAAAAAATGGCCACCCTCGTCAATCCGGCCCCCCATGGGTGACCGGGCCGAGCCCCTGCCGCCCGCCATCGCGCTGCTGGGCCCCACCGCCAGCGGCAAGAGCGCCCTCGCCATGGCCATCGCCGCGCGCCATGCGGTTGAAATCATCAGCGTTGACTCAGCCCAGGTGTTCCGCGGCATGAACGTGGGCACGGCCAAACCCACGGCGGCCGAACGCGCGGCGGTGCCGCACCACCTCATTGACATCATCGACCCGACCGACGCCTATTCGGCGGCACGCTTTCGCGCCGACACGCTGCGCCTGCTGCAGGAGATCTGCGCCCGCGGCCGCACGCCCCTGCTGGTGGGCGGCACCATGTTGTACTTCAAGAGCCTGCGCGAGGGCTTGTCCGAACTGCCGCAGGCCGATCCGGCGCTGCGTGCCGCGCTTGAGCTCGAGGCCACGCGCCACGGCTGGCCGCGCATGCATGCGCGCCTTGCCGCAATCGACCCCGTCACCGCGGCGCGGCTGCAACCTGCCGACGCCCAGCGCATCCAGCGCGCGCTGGAAGTCCACCACCTCAGCGGAAAACCACTGTCTTCGCTGCAGCAGCGCAGCGGCGCGCTGCTCGACCTGCCGGTGCGCCTGACTGGCATCGCACTCGTGCCATCCGAACGCGCCGCGCTGCACCAGCGCATTGCCGCGCGCTTTGACAGCATGCTGGCGGCAGGGCTGGTGGAGGAATTGCAGGAACTGCAAAAAAATAAGGCATTGCACGCCGATCTGCCAGCAATGCGCTGCGTCGGCTACCGCCAGGCGTGGGCATATCTTGCCGGCTACTATGACCGAACCACGCTGCGCGAAAAAGGCGTGTTCGCCACGCGCCAGCTGGCCAAGCGCCAACTCACCTGGCTGCGGGCGATGCCCGGGTTGCAGGAATTCGATTGCCTTGCACCGGGCCTGGATCAGCAGGTCTTCGCTTATCTGGGTCAGGTCGGAGCACTCTGACTGACCACGATACTCAGCAGCTTCCCTCTCCCCCGCCCTCCCCCGTCGAGGGGGAGGGAGTACAGCGCACGCTTCCGACATTAAGCGCCGTTTCCCGCCTAAAACACCCACGGGATCAGGCGGCGCACGCGCGCGGCATAGGCCGGGTAGTGGGCAAACTGCACGGCAAGACCGCGCTCTTCGAGTACCGACTTGCACAACAACACCAGCGCAAGCGCCAGCCAGGCGGCGAGCTTCAGCGCATCGGCGTAGGCGATCACCTCGGCGACGGCGAACAACAGCAGCGCGGAATACATCGGGTGGCGCATAAAGCGGTACGGGCCGCTGGTGACGAGGCGCGCAGAGGCCTTGGGGTCGGGCCGGATATTGAAATTGCCCGGTCGGTTGTGGGCCAGCGTCCACACCCCCAGCACCAGCGCGGCACCGGCAAGCAGCATTGCCGGTGGCGACCAGGTTTGCGGCGTGAAGGGCCAGATTAGCCAGCCGATCAGCGCAAACTGCGCCGCAACCAGCAGCAAGCCCTGCATGCGCAGGCCGGTCACGGCTTGACGAAGCGCAGCGTCATGCGATCACTCTCGCCGATGGCGAGGTACCTGTCGCGCTCGACGCCGCCCATGCGCAGCGTCGGTGGCAGCGTCCATACGCCACCGGGGTAATCCTTGGTGTCACTCGGGTTGGCGTTGACCTCAGAGCGTGCCGCCAGCCGGAAACCCGCCGCCTCTGCAAACGCAATGACCTGCGCCTCGTGCACGTAGCCGTTGCTGGCACGCAGATCCACAGGCTGTGCCGGATTGGCGCGATGTTCCACCACCCCCAGCACACCGCCGGGCTTGAGCGCCCGGTACATGCCGGAGAACACCGCCTCAACAGTCCCGGCGGTGATCCAGTTGTGCACGTTGCGAAAGGTCAGCACCATGTCCGCAGCCTGCGGCGCCTGCGCCGAATGCCCCTCTGACGGCCAAAAAGCTGGCGGCCGAAACTCCACCAGGCTTGCCTTGCCAAGCACCCCGGTCTTGTCGGCGACACGGGCACGCAGACCCGCCGTCGCGCCGCCGGCAAGTATCAGCCTGCCCTTGTCATGCAGCAGGGGGCCGAGGATTTCGCTGTACCAGCCCGCACCGGGCGAGATTTCGATGACCGTCATGTCCTCACGAATGCCGAAGAACGACAGCGTTTCCAGCGGATGGCGGTAGCGGTCACGCAAGCGGTTGGCCGGGTCGCGATGCGGCCCGTCAACCGCAGCCTGGAGCGCCGGAGCGATTGGCGCCGGCTGCGCGAAAAGCGGGGGAGCGGCGGCAGCCAGTGCGGCAACGGCCCCAAGAATGGTGGCGATGACTTTAATTATGTGCATGGCAGCGGCCGCAATGGCATTGGGTGATTATGTGGTGACCGGATAAAAGGGCGGGTATGACATATCCATCAGGGTAGATTCTTTGCGCTGCTATTCCAAGTTTCCTTACCTTGTACGCCTTTTTCCTTGCAGCGCCCAGTCAGCGCCGTTTGCCCCATTGCCCCATTGCCCCATTGTTCTATTGTTCCATTATCCGTCAAGGCATAAGGCTCGATACACGCCTAGCGTGCGGCCGCTGCGAGTTTTTGCACCAACTCGCCGCCCTCAAGCACGCGAATTTTTTCCTTGCCCGCGTACTCGCGAGCGTTCGGACTGAGCTCACCGGCGGTCACATAGATGCACTCATGCGCCTCCTCTACCGCCTTTGCCCCGACCAGGGCACGCAGCGGCGCAATGCCGCCCTGCGCAACCTTCCAGCGCTTGCAGGCAACCAGCGCCACGCGGCCAGCCTTTTGCACGCTGAAATCGGCGGCGTCCCCACCCATTGCCGTGATGGTAAAACCCTCAGCACGAAATGACGCTTCGATTTTGCTTGAAAAAACCTGCCAGGACATGGCGCGCAAGGCCTCTAGCGATTCATTGACGCGCTCGGCGCTGGGTGCGCGCAACTGCCGCCAAGCGGCGTAGCCGGCAATGGCGAGGAAAGGCAGCGTAGAGAAGGCCGCAGCGTAATCGGGCAAAAATTGCCGTACCGCCATGAACATGCCGGCGGCAATGAGAAAACTCACCCACCAGGGCGAACGGGACAATACGGCGAACAGCGAATTTTTGTTCATCTTCAGTTGCACGGGCGCTTCCTTTTCAGATTCAATGCCGCAAAGTCGCGTTACAAGCTGGCCGAAAAATACCGTGCAATCGACTGGAAACGTCCTCCAGCCGGGCATTTCCAGCCCTTGACCCGGTCCCCGAGCATGGCACCGCAACAAAAAAGGCAGCCGAGGCTGCCTTTTTTGCGGGGAAAACCGCTTATAGCAAAGGCACGACCAGCAGCGCCACGATGTTGATGATTTTGATCAACGGGTTCACCGCCGGGCCGGCGGTGTCCTTGTACGGGTCGCCCACGGTGTCGCCGGTGACGGCGGCCTTGTGCGCATCCGAACCCTTGCCGCCGTAATGGCCGTCTTCAATGTATTTCTTGGCGTTGTCCCAGGCGCCACCACCGGTGGTCATCGAGATGGCGACAAAAATACCGGTAACGATGGAACCCATCAACACGCCGCCCAAGGCGACCGGGCCAAGGGCGAGGCCGACTACGATGGGTACCGCAACGGGCAGCAACGAAGGAACGATCATTTCCTTGATCGCCGCCTTGGTCAGCATGTCCACCGCCACGCCGTACTCGGGTTTCGCGGTGCCTTCCATGATGCCGGGGATTTCCTTGAACTGGCGGCGCACTTCAATCACCACCGAGCCGGCTGCGCGGCCCACCGCCTCCATCGCCATCGCAGCGAACATGTAGGGAATCAGACCGCCGATCAACAGGCCGATGACCACCATGTGGTTCGACAGGTCAAAGGACACCACCTTGCCCGCGGCCTCAAGGGCGTGGGTGTAATCGGCAAACAGCACCAGCGCGGCGAGCGCGGCCGAGCCAATGGCGTAACCCTTGGTCACCGCCTTGGTGGTGTTGCCCACCGCATCGAGCGGGTCGGTGATGGCGCGCACCGAGTCGGGCAGCTTGGCCATCTCGGCGATACCACCGGCGTTGTCGGTGATGGGACCGTAGGCATCCAGCGCAACGATGATCCCGGCCATGGACAGCATCGAGGTCGCGGCGATGGCGATGCCGTAAAGACCACCCAGCTTGTAGGCGAGCAGGATGGACACGCAAACCGACAGAACCGGCCAGGCGCAGGACTTCATCGAGATGCCGATGCCGGCGATGATGTTGGTGGCATGGCCCGTGGTTGACGCCTGCGCAACGTGGCGCACCGGCGCGTACTCGGTCGCGGTGTAGTACTCGGTGATCACCACCATCAGTGCGGTCAATACCAGACCGACCATGGCGGCGCCCCACAGGTGCCACACGGTGATCAGGCGCTTGCCGTCGCCCATATCGAAGGGCACGCTCTTCAGCACATCACCCATAATCCAGTCGGTGATGAAGAAGAAGGCAATCGCCGAGAGCACACCGGCGACGATGAGGCCCTTGTAGAGGGCGTTCATGATTTTCGAGCCCGGCGTGGCTTTCACAAACATGCAACCGATGACCGAGGCGATGATGGAGAAGCCGCCAAGAACCAGCGGATAAATCACCGCTGCGGAGGTTTCCGTTTTGACCATCAGCGCGCCGAGGATCATCGTGGCGATCAGCGTCACGGCGTAGGTCTCGAACAGATCGGCCGCCATGCCGGCGCAGTCACCAACGTTGTCGCCGACGTTATCGGCGATCACCGCCGGATTGCGCGGGTCGTCTTCGGGGATGCCCGCTTCGACCTTGCCCACCAGATCGGCGCCGACGTCAGCACCCTTGGTGAAGATGCCGCCGCCAAGACGCGCAAAAATCGAGATCAGCGAACCACCAAAACCAAAACCGACCAGCGGTTTGATCACGTCGGCCAGCGGCGCACCGTGCGCACCGGAGGTGACCAGGATGGCGTAATAGCCGGCAACACCCAGCAGGCCAAGTCCAACCACCAGCATGCCGGTGATGGCACCGCCGCGAAAGGCAACCTGCAAGGCCTCGTTAAGGCCTGTGCGGGCCGCCTCGGCGGTGCGCACGTTGGCGCGAACCGAAATATTCATACCGATGTAACCGGTGGCGCCAGAGAGCACCGCGCCGAGCAAAAAGCCCCAGGCGGTGGCCCAACCCAGACCGGGCACCAGACCGACGACAAGAAACAGAATTGCGCCCACTATGCCGATGGTGGTGTATTGGCGGTTGAGATAGGCCATGGCACCGGCCTGGATCGCCGCAGCGATCTCACGCATACGGTCGTTGCCGGTGGGCAGGGCGAGAATCCACTTGGTGGACACCGCGCCGTAGATAATCGCGAACAAAGAGCACGCGAGCGCGAACCAAAGGCCTGCAGTCATAATTTCTCCCTAGACTTGATGAATAATTTGATCGGCGGCCGATTCTTTAGCTGGCTGTCGGCAGACCGGCGGATGACTTGTGCTTGTTAGCGCAAAATTATAGCAGCCCGGACACCCTCCAGGATAGGGTCAAGGCTTTAGGCTTGCGGGAGTTCGCCCCGGCTTGCCCGGGAAAGCCCGCTTTGGCACCCGGGGGCAGGGCAATT
>CAMDRY010000115.1 GCA_945906975.1 Bordetella parapertussis
GGTGGCTCAAAATTCAATGAAAAACCCGGCTCACAATTCAGTGGAAATCAACAACAACACGCCTGTCAACATCCTGTAAATCGCGTCACGAAAACACGTTTAGAATCAAAGTCATTTTGTGTCGTGTCAACACTGTGTCAACACTATGAGTATAATATAATCAATGAGTTATGTCAATAAGTGGCAATTCTGGATAGATCGTGGCGGCACCTTCACAGATATCGTCGCACGCCGCCCAGATGGCGCCATCAGCACGCACAAGCTGCTGTCGGAAAACCCCGGCCATTATCGCGACGCGGCGGTGGCGGGCATACGTCACCTGATGGGTGTGGCCGCCGGCGCGGCTATTCCAGGCGAGCAAATCGAAGCGGTCAAGATGGGCACCACCGTGGCCACCAACGCGTTGCTCGAACGCAAGGGCGAAAAAACACTGCTGCTGATCACGCGCGGCTTTCGTGATGCCCTGCGCATCGCCTACCAGAACCGTCCGCGCCTGTTTGACCGCAATATCGTGCTGCCCGAACTGCTGTACTCGAAAGTGACGGAGGTGGATGAGCGTACGGGCGCGCGCGGTGAAGTGCTGGTGCCGCTTGATCTTGCCGCGGCCAAGCGTGAGCTGGGCGTCGCCTACGCCGAGGGTTACCGCTCGGTTGCCATCGTATTCATGCATGGCTATCGGTTTTCCGAAAATGAAAAAGCCGTCGCCGCTGCGGCGAGGGAGGCCGGCTTTAGCCAGGTATCGGCCTCACACCAGGTCAGCCCCTTGATGAAGCTGGTGTCGCGCGGTGATACCACGGTGGTTGACGCGTATTTGTCGCCCATCCTGCGCCGCTATGTGGATCAGGTCGCCTCCGAATTGTCCGGTGTGCGTCTGATGTTCATGCAATCGAACGGCGGCCTTACCGATGCGCGGCGCTTCCAGGGCAAGGACTCCATTCTGTCCGGGCCGGCTGGCGGCATTGTTGGCGCGGTGCGCACCTCGCTCATGGCGGGCTTCGAAAAAATCATCGGTTTCGACATGGGCGGCACCTCCACCGACGTGTCGCATTTCGCCGGCACGCAATTGTCCGACCTCGAGCGGGTGTTTGAGACCCAGGTTGCCGGTGTGCGCATGCGTGCGCCCATGATGAGCATCCACACCGTGGCAGCGGGCGGCGGTTCCGTTCTGCATTTCGATGGCGCGCGTTACCGCGTCGGTCCCGATTCGGCCGGGGCGAACCCGGGTCCGGCCTCTTATCGAAAGGACGGTCCGCTGGCGGTGACAGACTGCAATGTCATGCTGGGCAAGATCCAGCCACAATTTTTTCCGCCGGTGTTCGGGCGTTCCGGCACCGAGCGTCTGGATGCCGATGTCGCGCGTCAAAAATTCACCGCCCTTGCCGCAGAAATTTGCAAGGCCACGGGCAATGCGCGCACACCCGAGGCCGTGGCCGAGGGATTCATCGACATCGCCGTTGGCAACATGGCCAACGCCATCAAGCAAATTTCGGTGCAGCGCGGTCACGATGTCACTGAATACACGCTGTGCTGTTTTGGCGGCGCCGGCGGCCAGCACGCCTGCCTTGTCGCCGATGCGCTGGGTATGACGCGGGTGTTCATTCATCCGCTGGCCGGCGTTCTTTCGGCCTATGGCATGGGCCTTGCCGACCAGACGGCGATGCGCGAGCAGGCCGTTGAGGTAAAGCTCGAGCCCAAGCATGTTGGCGAGCTCGAGTCGGTGCTCGACCGACTCGCCGTTTCGGCGCGCGAGGCATTACTCGGGCAGGGCCTGCCGCCCGAGCGCGTGCGTGTCCTTAAGCGCGTGCACCTGCGCTATGACGGTACCGATTCGGCGCTGATCGTAAAACTCGCCGCTATTCCCGGCATGGTCGCCGAGTTCGAGGCGGCCTATCGCATGCGCTATTCCTTCCTGATGCCCAATCGCGGGCTGATCGCCGAGGCGGTGTCGGTCGAGGCCATAGGCGCCTCGGATGCGCCGCCAGAGGCAATGCCGTCGCCCGGTACGCGCATCGGCACGCCGCAGGCGGCCCAAACGGTGCAGATGTTCACCGGCGGCAGGCATCATGCGACGCCTGTGTTCGTTCGCGATGCGCTGCAAGCGGGTGACAAGCTCAAGGGGCCTGCCATCATTGCCGAGGCCAATGCCACCACCGTGGTGGAGCCCGGCTGGCAGGCCGAACTCACGGCGCGCGATCACATCGTACTCGAGCGCATCGAGGCGAGGCCGGAGCGCCACGCCATGGGCACCAAGGTCGATCCGGTGATGCTGGAGATTTTCAACAACCTTTACATGTCCATCGCCGAGCAAATGGGCCTGCGTCTGGCCAACACCGCCTACTCGGTGAATATCAAGGAGCGCCTGGATTTTTCCTGCGCGGTGTTCAACCAGGCGGGTGAACTCATCGCCAATGCGCCGCACATGCCGGTGCACCTTGGATCTATGGGCGAATCGATACGCACGGTGATTCGCGAGAACACCGGCAAGATGAAAGCCGGCAACGTCTACGTGCTCAACGCGCCCTACAACGGCGGCACCCACCTGCCCGACATTACCGTCATCACGCCGGTGTTTGATGACGCCGGCAGGCACATCTTGTTTTATGTCGGTTCTCGCGGCCACCACGCCGACATCGGTGGCGTAACGCCCGGCTCCATGCCCCCCTACAGCAAGCACATAGAGGAGGAGGGGGTGCTCATAGACAACTTCCTGTTGGTCGAGGAAGGGCGTCTGCGCGAGGCCGAAACGGTCACCTTGCTGCAATCGGCCAAGTACCCGACACGCAACGTCGAGCAGAACATGGCCGACCTGCGCGCCATGATTGCCGCCAACGAAAAAGGCGTTCAGGAACTGCGCCGCATGGTTGCCCACTTCGGTCTGGAGGTGGTGCACGCCTATATGCGCCATGTGCAGGACAACGCCGAGGAGGCGGTGCGCCGCGTCATCGACGTGCTAAAGGACGGCGCATTCGAATACGAGATGGACAACGGCGGCCTGATCAAGGTCAGGATCACCATCAATAAAAAGAGTCGCAGCGCGGTTATTGATTTCACCGGCACATCAGGTCAGTTGCCGAACAACTTCAACGCGCCCTCGGCGGTGTGCATGGCGGCGGTGCTCTATGTGTTCCGCAGCCTGGTCGATGATGACATTCCACTCAATGCCGGCTGCCTCAAACCTTTGGAGGTGATCATCCCCGAAGGCTCAATGCTCAACCCGCGCTTCCCTGCGGCGGTGGTGGCCGGTAATGTCGAAACCTCACAATGCCTGACCGACACGCTGTACGGCGCGTTGGGCGTGATGGGCGCTTCGCAGGGCACCATGAACAACTTTACTTTCGGCAACAAGACCTACCAGTATTACGAAACCATTTCCGGCGGCTCGGGCGCGGGCGAGGGTTTCAACGGCACCGACGTCGTGCAGACGCACATGACCAATTCACGCCTGACCGACCCCGAGGTGCTTGAATGGCGTTTCCCGGTGCTGTTGGAAAGTTTTGAAATTAAACAGGGCTCGGGCGGAGGCGGGCGCTGGCATGGCGGCAACGGCGCGGTGCGTCGCGTGCGCTTTCTTGAGGCCATGACGGCGGCCATCCTGTCGGGTCACAGGCGCATTCCGCCTTACGGCATGGCCGGTGGCCTGCCGGCCCAGGTCGGGCGCAACCGCGTCGAGCGCATCGACGGCAGCATCGAAGAACTCGGCGGGGCGGACCAGGCGGAAATGAATCCCGGAGATGTGTTCGTGATTGAAACGCCGGGCGGCGGGGGATTCGGAAAGGCCTAGCGGGGTCTGCACACCGGCTGGAAACCTGCGTCAATAGGCCGTTTCCAGCCGATACTTGCCTTACTTCAGGTCGCGGATCATCTCCCGCGCCGCGTTGTATCCAGGTGCGCCGGTCACGCCGCCGCCCGGGTGGGCACCCGAGCCGCAGTGATAAAGGCCTTTTATCGGGCCGCGGTAGTCGGCGTGTCCTAACAGGGGCCTTGCGCTGAATAACTGGTCCGGGGTCAGCGCGCCATGGAAAATGTCGCCGCCGACGAGCCCGAATGTGCGCTCAAGGTCCAGCGGCGTGTGGACGCTGCGGGCGATGATACTGGCGCTGAAGTTGGGCGCAATGCGATTGACCACCGCGATGGCAGCATCGGCGGCTGCATCGCGCACCGTGTCCCAGCACTGCCCTCCGGGCAATTCCGGATTGAAGTATTGGCAAAACAGGCTGGCGACATGTTGTCCCTTGGGCGCGAGTGAATCATCGAGCGTGCTCGGGATCAGCACCTCGACCACCGGCTCACGCGACCAACCCAGCGTGCGCGCGTCAAAAAAACCGCGCTCCATGTAGCCGAGCGAAGGCGCGATGATAATGCCGGCGCCATGATGCGGCTGCTGATTCTTGCCCGGGGCGCTGCTAAAGTCGGGTAGTTCCGACAGCGCCACGTTCATGCGCAGCACGCCGGAGGCGCATTTCCAACGCGCCATGCGCGTGCGGAAGGTTTCCGGCAATACGTCTGCCGGCAGCAGTTTTTCGTAGAGCAGTTTCGGGTTGACGCAGGAAGCCACGTTCCGCGTCGAAAACTCCCGTCCGTCTTCGAGCGCCACGCCACTGATGCGCCCGGCGCTGACCCGCAACTGCGCCACGGCCGCATCGGTGTCTATGAGCACACCGCGCCGCCTGGCTTCGGCGGCGAGGGCGTCGCTGATTGCACCCATGCCGCCTATGGCATGACCCCAGCTGCCGCGCTTGCCGTTAATCTCGCCAAAAGCATGGTGCAGTAGGACGTAGGCGGAGCCGGGCGAATACGGGCTGGCGAAATTGCCGACGATGGAGTCAAAACCGAAGGCCGCTTTTGCCTGATCGCTCTCAAACCAGTCATCGAGGAGCTCGCCGGCGCTGCGCGTGAGGAACTCCCACAAGTCGCGCTGGCCTTCGAGGCCAATGCGCGACAGCTTGCGGCCCAGACCCAACGCAGACCACGCCGCGCGCCAGCCGCCGCCCAGATTGGGGGGCGTCTCGAGGATGAGTCCGCGCAGCGTATCGGCCATGCGCGCCACCAGCGCGAGATAGTCGCCGACGCGGGCGGCATCGCGTTTGGAGTAGCGCGCGATTTCAGCGCGAAGTGATGGCACATCCGCGGGCATGCGCAGGCAGCGTCCATCAGGGAAGGGCAGGAAATTTGGCAGGGGTCGCTCGACCACGCGCAGGCCATGCCCGGCCAGACCGAGGTCGGCTATGACCCTGGCCTGCAGCAGGCTGACGGTGTAGCTCAGCGTGGAGTTGCGAAAGCCCGGATGAAACACTTCCGTGACGGCGGCACCGCCGACGATTGCGCGCTTTTCCAGTACGCGGACCTTCAGTCCTGCTCCGGCCAGGTAGCAGGCGCAGACCAGGCCGTTGTGACCGCCGCCAACGATAATGGCGTCATAGGTGTCGTGTTTGAGCATTGTTTTGGATGAAAATTCTATGTCAGCAGGTTTGTGGCAGCGTGAAGCAGTTCCTTCACCGCCTTAGTCAGAATCCCTATAATGACTGTAAATTCAGAGGAAATCAGCCTTTTCCAACACGCGCAAGATTGTGAGGCTGTGCCTGTGGAGCGCGCAGCTGGGGGGCTGTGTTTGCCACCCTGAACGCCAAACCCGAGATCTGTCCCCCGACAGCCTAGACCTGAACCTGAAAGACGAGCATGGACCGCAGGACGGTACTAACCAAGACGGCCAAGGGTTTGATGGAGACCAGCGGCAAGACCAGCCTGCTCTCCCGCGACCTGCGCGACGTTCTCAGGGAGGTGGATGGCAGGGGCACGGTCGGCGAGTTGCAAAAGCGGCTTGACCGGCCTGAGCCCAAGCTCCTGGAGGCGCTCAGGCAGTTGGTGAGGGAAGGGTTCATCCGCGAGTTTGTCACCGCGCCCAGGAGCGAGTCACCGCCGACGCAAAGTCCGGTGGTTGATGAAGACGATCTGGATTTCACCGCGGCCCCGTCCAAGGCGGCGCCCAAAGCGGCGGCCGTTCCGGTGGCGCAGGTCAGGAATCTGGAGGCGGAGCGGCAACAACGCGAGGCGGAAGAGATTGCCCGCACTGCTGCAGCCACGCGCGCGAAGGAACTCGTCGCGGCAAAACAAAAACTTGCCGCTGAGGCGGCGCAGCGTGCGCAGTCCGAGTCAGAGGCCCAGGCCCAGGCCCAGGTCAAGGCAAAAGCCGTGGCGCTTGCGCAAGCCCAAGCCCAAGCCCAAGCCAAGGCCAGGATGGATGAGGTCGCGCGTGCCGATGGTGATGTGAAACGCAAGGCAGAGGCCGCACCCAACGCAGACGCTGAAGCGTTGCAGCGCAAGCTGGCCGAAGCGCGCGCCAAGCGGGAAATCGAAGATCAGTCGCGCAAAGCGGCGGAGGTGCTTGCGCGCACCGCGGCAGAAGAAAAAATGCGTCGTGAGCTGGCGCAAACAGAGCGGCGTGAAACCGAAGAGCGCCTGCGACTGGAGGCCGAAGCCAGAGCAAAGCAGGAGGCCGGGGAGCGCGCGCGCAAGGATGGCGCAGAAAAGGCCAGGCGCGATGAAGAGGATCGGCATCGCGACGAGGAGCAGCAGCGTCTCAAGCGTGAAACCGAGGAACTGAAGCTCAGCCTGGCAGCCGAACGCGCTGCGCGCGCCCAGGCCGAACTCAAGGCGAGGGAAGACGCCGCGCGCCGCGCCGAGGAAGATGCTGAGCATAAGGCGCGTGACCAGGCTGACCGGATCGCGCGTGAGCGGGCGGATCGCGAGGCGCGTGAGGAAGCGGAGCGTCGCCTCAGGGCGGACGCCGCACGCCAGGTGCACGAAGTTGAGGACAAGGCGCGCAAGGCGGCGGCGGAAAGCGCGCGCGTCGAAGCAGCGTTGTCGGCCCGTCTGGAGCTTGAGCGCAAGGCGCGTGAGGCAGCCGAGCTCCGGTCCAGGCAGGAGGCCGAGGCCAAGGCGGCGGCCGAGCGCCTGGCGAAGGAAGAGTCCGAGCGTAAGCAAAAAGAGGATGCCGAACGCCAGGCGCGAGAGGTGGCCGAGCTCCGGTCCAGGCAGGAGGCCGAGGCCAAGGCGGCGGCCGAGCGCCTGGCGAAGGAAGAATCCGAACGTAAGCAAAAAGAGGATGCCGAACGCCAGGCACGAGAGGCGGCCGAACTCATGGCAAGGCAAGACGCGGAACGCAGGGAGAAGGCCGATGCGCTGGCGCGAGCCGAGGCTGAAAACCAGGCGCGCCTGGAGCGTGACAGCGCGGAAAAGGCGGCGCGTGAGGCTGAGGAGACGTCCAGGCGCGAGACCGAGCGTCGCGAGGCGGAAAAACAGCAAGCGGAGAAACAGCAAGCGGAGAAACAGCAAGCGGAGAAACAGCAAGCGGAGAAACAGCAGGCTGCGGAACGCTTGCGCCAGTTGGCGGACGCCGGTGCACAGGCTGCGCTTGCCAAGGTGGCCGAGGCGGCCGCGGCGGCCACAGTTGGCCCTTCTGACAAGAAGGGCGATGCTTTCCAACTCGACAGCCTTGAGTCCGACCTGAACGAAAGACTGGAAGCGGAGCAAAAAGAGCGTGAGGAAGCCGCGCGTCATGAACGCGAGAAAACCGAACAAAAGGCGCGTCTGAGGGAGGAAAAAGCCAGGCAGGAGGCCGCGGCGGCGCTGGCAGAAAAAGAGGCGAAGGCGCGCGCCGGGCGCGAACGGGAAGAAGCCGAACGCCAGGCCGCCGCGGAAGAGCAGGCGCGCGAACAGGATAAAAAGGCCAGCGCAAAGGCCGAGGCCGAAGCCGCCGCCAAGGCGCGCAAGGAAGCGCGGTTGCGCGAAAAAGCCGATGCCGATTCGCGCAAGCAGTCGGATGCGGAGAGGTACGACCGTAGGCAAGATCAGGCGGGCATGGGTGCCGACCGGCCTTCCAAGGCCCGCACATCGATGTCACGTCCATCCTGGCAATGGGGTAAGCCGATCGCCATTACGATGTTCGGGCTATTGCTTGCTGTCGTCGGCCTGGCGCACGTGATGCCGCTGAATGCGTACATCCCGGTCTATGAAAAACTGGCGAGTGCACGTTTCGGCCAGCCGGTGACCATCGCTTCGGTGCGACTGTCGTTGTTTCCTTCGCCGCAATTGCGCTTTGAGAAAGTCGCCATCGGCACCGAGCCGCAAGCGCGCTTCTCGGATGTGCGCGCTTCGCCCGTCTTGGGTTCGCTTCTGGGCGAGCTTAAGATTTTCAAGTCTGTTGAACTTGATGGTGCGGTGGTGCCCACGGCGATGCTCGCCGCCGCGCTATGGGGTAATCAGGGCAATGCGGCCAAGCCGTTTGATGCGCAGGCACTGCGCATCGAGCGCTTTGTTCTGCCTGCGCTGAAGCTTGAATTGAAAGGCCTGGCGCTGCCCCCGTTGAACGTCGAGGGCAATGTGGGAGGCGATGGCCGCCTGACGCGCTTGGGGATTGCGACCGCGGACAAGTCGCAGAATGCGCAGCTGATGTTCGAGTCCGACGGCGTGAAAGTTGAAATTGCCGCTAAAACATTGCAACCGGCGTTTGGCGCTGCTTTCAACCTGGATGATTTTTCCGCAAAGGGCGTGCTCACGCGCGACGAGCTGATGCTTTCAGAGTGCGAGGCGAAGACCTTTGAGGGCCGTGTGAATGGCAACGCAAGACTGAAATGGGTGTCCGGGTGGACCTTGGACGGAGAAGTGGCAGTGCGCCTGCTCGATCCGGCTAAGCTTGTTCCCCAGGTTTTTTCCAGCGGCAAGCTGGAG
>CAMDRY010000116.1 GCA_945906975.1 Bordetella parapertussis
GAGGTACTGGCGCCCGATTGCGTCATCATCGCGCGGGGCATGGAACGCCTGCGCTTCCAGCCCTGGGGCCTGCTCGGCGGTTGTGGCGGCGCAAACGGCCAGATAGAAGTCAAACGCACCGGCGCCGATAAGTTTGAGGTCGTCTCAAAGGCCGACGCCATCCGCGCCACTATCGGTGATGTGATTCGACTTTCCACCGCAGGCGGGGGCGGCTACGGTGAGGCTTTCGAGCGTGATCCGCAACGCGTACTCGACGATGTCTTGAACGGGTTTGTCAGCATCGCCGGAGCCCGGAGTGATTACGGCGTGGTCATTAACAATGGTCAGCTTGACAGCGCCGCGACCACCAAGGCGCGACAAGGCCACCAACCGCTGGTTCACGCCGGCCTGCACACGCTGGGTACGGCGCGCGAGAAATATGAACAAGTCTGGACCCCCGCCGTGGCCAAGGCCCTTATCGACATCCTGTTCGCGCTGCCCCAACCGATGCGCTATGAAGTGCGCGGACGGCTGTGGCGTGCCATGGAAAAGCGCCGCAACGAAAGCCAATCAACCGATACGGCCGCGCTCGCCGCACTCTGGATCGAGCTCAAGAAGCATATGGAAAAAAGCCTGATGCGCATGGATGCGCCCAAACCACAGGCTAAAGCCGCATGAGTGCCATCAATTACGGCACACGCGCCAAGCTGGGCATGTTGCTGCCCTCGGGTAACCAGGCCGCCGAACCACAGTTCCACGCCATGCTGCCGGCCGGGGTGTCACTGCACACCACGCGACTAAAGCTGACCGGCAGTTCGGAGAAGGACCTGCTGGCCATGACCGAGCGTGTTGAGGAAGCGGCCGAACTTGCCGCCGACGCCGGCGCCGACCTGCTGGTGTTTCACTGCACCGCGGTTTCCACCTTCAGCGTGGAGCTTGAGCAAGCTATCAAACAGCGCGTGGCAAAGGCCAGTGGCAAGCCGGTCACCGCCACCTCGGAGGCTATCGTCGCGGCGCTGCGCGCAGTGGGCGCCAAAAAAATAGTCATGCTCTCGCCCTACATCGAGGCGATCAACCAGCGCGAAGCCGTGTACTTCAAGGCCGCCGGTTTCGAGATTCTCGACTGGGCCGGGCTTGACTGCCCGGATGCCAACGCCATGATGGCGGTGACGCCGGAGAAATGGCGCGAGTTCACCCTCGCCCACCGCCACGCCGACGCCGACGCCTATCTCATCAGCTGCACCACGGTGCGTTCGGCCGATGTCGCCGAAGAACTGGAAGCGGCGCTGGGCCGCCCGGTGCTCACCAGCAATACGGCGGCGGTCTGGCATTGCCTGCGCACCATGGGCATCCCCGACCGCGTGCAGGGATTTGGCCAATTGTTATCGCAACACTGAAAGGCGATTACCTGCAAATCCAATCCTGGCGCGGGTTTTCAGGTGATCGCGCAAAAAAAATCGGGCAAAAAGTCCGGCGGCATATTAAATCAACAACATTAATCAACACAATTAATCAACAATATTAATCAACACAAGGAGGACATATGAAAGCGCACTTTCTGAGATTGTTTACCGTTGCCCTACTGGGCCTGGGCGTCGCGTTTGGCGCCTTCGCGCAGTCCTTCCCGAGCAAACCGATACGGATGATTGTGCCCTTCCCGCCCGGCGGACCGGCGGACATTCTGGCGCGGGTACTGGCGCAAAAAATGGGCGAGGGCTTCGGCCAGCAGGTCATTGTGGACAACCGTCCCGGCGCCAACACCATCATCGGCGCCGACCTCGCCGCCAAAGCGGCACCCGATGGCTACACCATACTCATGGCCATCGACTCCACGCTGAGCATGAACCCGGCGCTCTACACCAAACTGCCCTACGACCCACTCAAGGATTTCGAGCCGGTGTCGCTGATTGCGATTGTGCCCGCGATGCTGGTGGCCAATCTCAATGCCCCCTTCAACACCGTGCCCGAGCTTATCGCCTACGCCAAGGCCAATCCAGGCAAGGTGATGTTCGGATCGGGCACCATCGCCATGCAACTTGCCGGGGAACTGTTCAACAACATGACCGGCACGAAAATGCAGAACGTCCCCTACAAGGGCGGCAACACCACCATCACGGCACTGATGGGCGGCGAGGTGCCGGTTATTTTTGAAGGTATCTCGACCGCGCTGCCCAACTGGAAGTCCGGCAAGGTCAAGGCACTGGGCGCGATGGGCGCAAAACGCCTACGGCAGGCACCCGAACTCGCGACCGTGGCAGAATCGGGCGTTCCGGGCTACGAAGCCCAGGTGTGGCAGAGCATCGTCGTGCCGGCTGGTACGCCGCGTGACATCGTCGCAAAACTCAACACAGAGATCGTGCGCGTCATGCGCCTGCCCGAAACCAGCGAACGCCTGAGCACAGCGGGCATCGAACCGGTCGGGAGCAGCGCCGAGGAGCTCGGCAGTTTCATGCGTTCCGAGACCCTCAAGTGGGGCAAGATCATCAAGCAAATCGGCTTGAAAATTGAGTAAGACAATACCTATAAAAACACCAAGGAGAACCAACATGAACACAGTATTGCGCGCAGCCCTCGTTGCGCTCGCACTTTGCAGCCAGGCCGGCCAATTCGGCCAGGCATGGGCACAGGGCGCTGCGAGCTTCCCCAACAAACCCATTCGCATCATTGTTCCCTTCCCGCCCGGCGGTCCTTCTGACGTGCAGGCGCGGCTGATCGGACAAAAAATGTCCGAGAACTGGGGCCAGCAAGTCATCATCGACAACCGGCCCGGTGCCAACACCATCATCGGCGCCGAAGCGGTGGCCAAAGCGGCTCCGGACGGCTACACCCTGCTGGTGGCCATAGACTCAACACTGGTCATGAATCAGACCCTTTACGCCAAGCTGCCCTACGATCCGATCCGCGACTTTGCCCCCATCACCACCACCGCCTTGTCCCACATCATCCTGGTGACCGATGCCGCGACAGGGCCGAAGACGGTGCAGGAACTGCTGCAAATGGCCAAGGCCAATCCGGGCAAAGTCAATTTCGGCTCCGGTACCAGCACCACGCAATTGGGCGGCGAACTGCTCAAACGCGCGGCAGGCGTGAACATGACCTACGTGCCCTACAAGGGAAGCCCGGGCACCGTGCAAGGCCTGCTCTCTGGCGATGTCAATTTCATCCTTGACGGCGTGACCTCCAGTGGACCGCATATCAAAAGCGGCAAATTCCGGGTACTGGCAACCGCGGGAACACGGACCATCAGCACGCTGCCCGATTTGCCCCAGGTGAGTGACCTGCCTGGCATGGCCGGCTTTGACGTCACCGTCTGGCTTGGCATGGTTGCGCCGGCGGGCACTCCGGCCGACATCGTTGCCAAGCTGAACACGGAAATCGTGCGCATCCTCGGCCTGCCCGATGTCAAAGAAAAATTCGTTGCCGCCGGCCTTGACCCGATGTCCAACACGCCATCGGAATTCGCCGCCTACATCCGCAAGGAGTCGGAGCGCTGGGGCAAGGTCATCAAGGAAACCGGCATTCGCCTGGATTAAAGCCAGCCCCCCCGTCCACAGAAGTCAGTAGAACCCACCATGCCAACCCTCACCGCGCTTGAAGTCGGTACCGTATCGCGCACCTTCTTCGCCGCACCGCTGTGGGTCGGCATGGAGCACGGTTTTTTCCGCGATGAAGGCATTGCGGTCAAGCTGGGCATCTTCGGCAATGCCTCGCAGGTCGAACCCCTCGTCTCGGGCCAGATGCACATCGCACTCGCTTCACCGGAGGTGGTGCTGCAAAACGCATCCCAGGGCGGGCCTCTGCGCTTTCTTGCGGGCAACGCCGGCAAGATGTCACATTTTTTTATCGCCCAAGCGCGCTTCAAGCGCATCGAGGATCTGCGCGGGGCAACCATAGGCATTCTCAATATGGTCGAGGGTACTTTCTTCCAGTTGCAGGAGATCATGGCCCGCCACGGCCTGAAATATCCGGACGACTACAAGGTCAAGGAAACCGGCGGCGCCCCGCCGCGACACAAGGCCCTGGTCGAAGGCGGCATCGATGCCGGATTGCAGTCCATTCCGTGGGTCTATCTGGAAGAAGATGCCGGGTTTTCCAACCTGTGCGATGTGGCCGATTACGTCCCCGACTGGCAGTTCACCACGCTCAACGTCAGCCGCGACTGGGCCGCGCTACACCGCGACAGCGTCATCGGATTCCTGCGTGCCATGATTAAAAGCACCGCGTGGGTGCATGACAACCGCGCCGGCACCGCTGAACTGGTGGCGCGGGAAATGCACATGTCGCAAGCGCACGCAGAACGCGGCTGGGATTATTACACCAGTCGCGGCGTGCTGGCGCGCGACCTGTCACTTAACCTGCGCGGCCTGGAAGAGGTCATCAAGACGCAGATTGCAGCCGGGCTGCTGCCGCAAGACAGCGCCATTGAAACCGCCCCTTACATCGAGCCGGCTTACCTTGCGCAAGCAAGGGCTGGCACGGTTTGATCTCATTACTTTCATTACTTTCATTACAATTCGACCATCACGCATCCCACCGCAGTCTCTTTACTTAATCGCACTGGAGCACACATGAACGCCAAAGATCAGGTCGCGAAGACCATTCTTCACGACACCCCCGTACCCGGCACCGAACAGACGGACATCTGGGGCAGCGACGCCATTGCCGCCATGCTGGGCGAATTGGATATCCCCTATCTGGCCCTCAACCCCGGCGCAAGCTACCGCGGCCTGCATGACAGCATCGTCAATTACATCGGCAACAAGAACCCGCAAATGCTCTTGTGCCTGCACGAAGAGTCCGCCGTTTCCATAGCCCAGGGCTATGCCAAGGCCTCGGACAAGATGATGGGTTGCGTGCTGCACTCCAACGTCGGCCTGATGCACGCCTCGATGTCGGTGTTCAACGCCTGGTGCGACCGTATTCCAATCCTGCTGCTGGGCGCCACCGGTCCCTGGGATGCCGCCAAGCGCCGGCCATGGATAGACTGGATCCACACCGTATCGGACCAGGGCGCGATCATCCGCGACTACACCAAGTGGGACAACCAGCCGGGCTCCGTGCCGGCCACATTCGAAGCCCTGCTGCGCGCCGTGCAAATCGCCGACACCGCGCCCAGGGGCCCGACTTACGTCAACCTGGACGCCGCCATCCAGGAATCCAAGATCGGCCCGCTGCCCAAGCTGCCCGACGCCAAGCGCTTTCGCGCCCCGGCGCCGGTACTGCCCGCACCGGAGTTGCTCGAACAGGCGGCCAAGCTGCTGTCTGAGGCCAAGAACCCGGTCATCCTGATGGGCCGCGCCCTGCGCAGCGAGGCGGGCTGGAAGCAGCGCGTGGCACTGGCTGAAAAACTGCAAGCCAAGGTACTGACCGACCTCAAAATGCCGGCCGCCTTCCCGACCGACCACCCGCTCCACCCGGTGGCCCCCGGCGTGTTCTTCTCGCCCGCCGCCTGCAAACTGCTGCGCGAAGCCGACGTCGTGCTGGGCCTGGACTGGTACGACCTTGCCGGTGCGCTCAAACAGGCCTGGGGCAACGAACCGATTTCGGCCAAAGTCATCAACGTGTCCCCCGACCAACTGGTGCATCGGGGCTGGAGCATGGACTATCAGGCGCTGCCGCCGGTTGACGTCTATATGCTTTGCGAGACCGATCCGGTCGTGCCGCTGCTGACCGACAAGGTCAAGGCGCGCCCCGCCGCAACACCGCAGGCCCGCGCCGAGCTGCCTACCCTGGACAAAACCGTTGTCTCCATCCGCGGCCTCGCCAACGCCGTCAATGCCGCCACCGAAGGCATGGACGTGTGCTTCACCCAGCTGCCCCTCGGCTGGAACGGCGAATACCGGCACTTCAAACACCCGATGGACTACCTCGGCCTTAACGGCGGCGGCGGCATCGGCGCCGGTCCGGGCATCACCGTGGGCGCGGCCCTTGCCCTCAAGGGCAGCGGCCGCCTGCCAATCGGCGTGCTCGGCGACGGCGATTTCCTCATGGGTGTGACCGCGTTGTGGACCGCAGCCCACTACGAAATACCGGTGCTGATGATCATCGCCAACAACCGCTCTTACTTCAACGACGAAGTACACCAGGAACGCGTGGCCAAGGAACGTTCGCGCCCGGTCGAGAACAAGTGGATCGGCCAGAAAATCGGTGATCCGGACATTGACCTCGCCATGATGGCGCGGGCGCAGGGCGCCGAAGGAATAGGCCCTATCACGCGCGCCGAGGATGTGGCTGGCGCGATCGCGCAAGGCATCGCCGCCGTCAAGGCCGGCAAGGTCTGCGTCATCGACATGCGCGTGCTGCCCGGCTACGATACCAACATGAGCGGATCGCAAGCCAGCCAGAAACGTTAAGACGCGATTTAGACCATAACCCGTAGCTGTCATTGCGAGCGCAGCGAAGCAATCTCGTCGCGGCAACGATGTCCGGCGCATGCCACGAGATTGCTTCGTTGCTTCGCGCCTCGCAATGACAGCGTGCTTTTTTTAAGCGCGTATAAAGTATTCGTTGGTTTATTTGTCTCATGTATCCGCCGTCCGGCAGCAGGCCGCAGCCCCTGTAAGCCATACACAAGGAGCAGACCCCATGTTTTCACGTCGCAGTTTCATCAGCTCAGCCTCGGCGCTTGCCGCGCTGGTCACCCCCCTCTCCAAAGCCTGGGCGCAAGCCTGGCCAAGCCGCCCGATCAAGTTTGTCGTGCCACTGACGCCCGGTGGCGCCAATGACTACCTCGCCCGCCTCTTCTCCGAGCGTCTGCAAAGCGTGCTGGGGCAACCCGTGGTGGTCGAAAACAAGCCCGGGGTCGGCGGCAACATCGGCACCGAATATGTCGCCAGGCAACCTGCAGACGGCTACACCCTGCTCATTTCCTCCAACACCCACGTCATCAACGTCAACTTTTTCAGCAAGCTGCCCTACGATCCGATCAAGGATTTCGAACCGGTGTCCATGGTCGGCAGCATTCCATTCATCATGACCGTCAACGCCAGCACACCGGTGACGACGCTAAAAGAGTTCATCGCCATGGCCAAGGCCAAGCCCGGGACCGTGACCTATGGCACCGCCGGTATTGGCACGCCACACCACCTTGCTGCGGAACAATTGAAGAGCCTCGCCGGCATCGAGATGACCCACGTGCCCTACAAAGGCGCCGCCGGCATCGTACCGGCCCTGCTCGCCAGCGAAATCACCGTGACCATAGGCGCCATCAACTCGTTGCTGCCGCACATACGCAGCGGCAAACTGCGCCCCATCGCCATCGCCGCCGCCAACCGCACCGCCATCCTTCCCGACGTGCCGACCATGGCCGAAGCCGGCCCCTTCCCCGGTCTGAGCATGGACGTGTGGTTTGCCGTGCTGGCCCCGGCCGGAACGCCGCGCGCCATCATCGATCGCTACAACACCGAGATCAACAAGATGCTTCGCGACCCGCAACTGGTGAAGGACAAGCTCACGCCGGTTGGCATAGAGGCCACCGGCACGACGCCAGAACGCTGCATGGAAATGCTCAAGGCCGACCTGGCGAAGTACATCAAGGTGGCAAAGGACGCGAACATCAGGCCGGAGTAAAGCACCGCCCTCAGCCGGTAATGCCGCCTTGTCCGCGCTGATCCGCCAGCCACCACCAGTACCCGAAGCGGATAGGGGCCGCCATGAGCAAGCAAACCATGTGCACGATGGCGGCCATGCCGCACGTTGCAGCATCGGCGGTTATGTCGACGGACCGCTGGGCAGCCTCGCCGGCGCAAGGGGTCGGAAACTGATTGACGGCGCTTGCGTCGATCGCGTCACCAGCCCCTGAGGCTGCGTAGCCGTTATATAGGCGTCGGGTTTTGACGCAAAGCGGCCGGATCGTGCTCCCGAGGGCAGCCGCTTGAGACCACGCCTAAGAGAAAAAGATTTCCTGCCAATCAACTGGCACGGCTATAGCGAGCAGGTCACTTCCGGCACGCCGACCGCAGCCAGCCGCGGACAAAAGAGTGCGCCCGTGCCGGGCGCACATAAAAAGACCCGCCGAAGCGGGTCTTTCGCGGTACTGCGAAGCCGTCGTCTAGAGAGACTTGACCTGCACGTTACGCCATTTGATCGGTCCGCCCGGGGCATTGTTGACGCCGCCGCCGAACTGCAGCGCGAACGGTCCGGCAGGGAACTTGTCGTTGGTCATGCTGACCGTGACCTCGCCATTGAGCTTGACCGTAACATTGGGGCCCTTGGCGTAGATCTCGAAGGTGTTCCACTTGCCGCCAGCCTTGAATACGACGGGCACCGGCACCCGGGCGAAGTTGACAATCCCGCCCGTGCCATAGATCGGATCGGGGCGGATGTCCCAGATGTTCACTTCATAGGAAGAATCAGCGCCGATCTTGTTGGCGTCGGCGGCGCGGATGAAAATGCCGCTGTTGGTGTCGGTTGCGGCCCAGAATTCGGCATAGAGCGCGAAATCCTTGTAAGCATTTTTGGACACGAGGTAGCCGCCCTTGCCCTTGTCGGCGACGACGGCGCCCCCCTCGGCGCGCCAGTTGGCATCACCCTGCTGATTGAAGTTCTCCAGGCCCTTGCCGCCATCGATCAAGGTGACCCAATCCGTTCCCGAAGGCCGCGTGGCGCAGCCGAAAACA
>CAMDRY010000117.1 GCA_945906975.1 Bordetella parapertussis
CACCCAGCAACCCGGGTGTGGCAATGACAAAAAAATTCACCCGCATCGAATCCCAGTCGAGCTTGCGCACGCTGGTGATGGGCGCCGAGAACGTTCGCCCGGCCACCTGCCAGCTCAGCACGTCACCGAGCTTCCAACCCAACGTCCTCGCGATTCCCTCCTCGACTGACAAGGCGCCTTTTCTCTGGTCTTCCTCGCTGAACCAGCGGCCGGCAACCACGCTGTTGTGCGCCGGCTTTGCCGCCATGTAAGACAGGTTGAACTCGCGCTCGACCAGGCGTCGCGCCCGCTCCTCAAAATCGTTTTCGCTCACCGCCTGGCCATTTTTTGCGATGTAGCGTCCGCGAATCATCGGGTACACCACCGGTTCGGCAAGCTTGGCGTTACGAAAAAACTCCAACACTCCGGAACGCTGCTCCGGCTGGATGTTGACGATGAAGCGATTGGGCGCATCGGGGGGCACCTTGGAGCGCCAGGTTTCGAGCAGATCGCCCCGCGTGAACGTAAGCATCAATATGGCGGCGAGGCCCAGCGACAAGGCGATAATCTGCAGCGTATTCGCGCCAGCACGGCGGCGCAAACTGGCGAGGCCGTAGCGCCACGACAAGCCGCCCCCGCCGGAAAACCGCCCAAGACCATGCAAAGCAGCGTAGCCCGAAGCGGCAAAGACAAAACCTGCCGCCGCAAAGCCGCCAAGCACAATCAGGCCGAGCTTGGCATCTCCGGCCTGCCAGATCAGCAGTCCGGCGATAGTCAGCGTGCCGGCGGCATAGCCGGCCAGCGCCCCCTGGCGCGGCGCGCCAACGTCACGACGTATCACGCGCAGCGCCGGCACATTCTTCAGTTGCAGCAGTGGGGGCAGCGAAAACCCCAGCAGCAGGCACAGGCCAACCAGCATGCCCTGCAGCGCCGGCAACAGCGTGGGCTGCGGCAACTCGACCAGCATCAGGCCGGACACCATCGCGGCGATGACGTATTGCGCCGCGTAGCCGGCGAGACCGCCGACGATGGCCGCCGCCACGCCCAGCAGCAGGAATTCCCAGGCAAACAGCGCGAACAGGCGCGACTGGCTGGCGCCAAAACAGCGCATCACCGCGTAACCGTCCAGATGGCGCTGGCTGTAGCGACGCGTCGATAGCCCCACCGCCACCGCCGCCAGGATCACCGCCAGCAAGGCGGTCAGCCCGATGAATTGCTGCGAACGATCGATGGAGACGCGTATTTCCGGGCGCGCGTTCTCCAGACTTTGCAGGTTTTCGCCACGCGCCAGCTTGGGTTTGACCCAGGCCTCGAACTGCGCCACCGGTTCGCGCTCGCCCGAGGCGAGCAGCGTGTACCAGATGCGGCTGCCCGCCTGCACCAGGCCGGTGGCGGCGATTTCGTCGTCGCGCAGCATCAGGCGCGGCGCGATGTTAAAAAACGACGCACCGCGGTCCGGTTCCAGTGTAAGGATCGCGCCAATCTTGAAACTGCTATTACCCAGTTCGATGCCATCGCCGACGCGCGCCGCCAGCGTCGCCGCCAGCCTCTCATCGACCCACACCGTGCCCGGTGCGGGGATCCCGGTCGCCGCCGCATCGGGCGCATTGACCTGTGGCGCGGTGCGCAACCTGCCGCGCAGCGGATAGCCCTCGGACACGCCCTTGACGCCGGCGAGCTGCGCGTTCTCGCCTTTACGCACCATGCTGACAAAGCCGGTGCTTTGCGCCTGGCGCAGGCCGCGGCGCCTGAGCTCGTCGCGCAACTCGCCGCGCACCGGCCGGTCGCCCTGCACCACCAGGTCGGCGCCTATGAGTTGTTGCGCCTCGCGCGCCAGCGCCTGGCGCACCCGGCCGGCAAAAAAACCGACGCTGGCGACACTCGCCACGGCCAGCACCAGCGCCAGCGCGAGCACGCGCAGCTCGCCGGCGCGCCAGTCGCGCAACAACATGCGCCAGGCGAGGCTCAGCGTTGCCATGACAGAAAATCAGTCATTGCGAGCGCAGCGAAACAATCTCGTTGCGCTTGGGCATGGCCGGTACTGCCGCGAGATTGCTTCGCTGCGCACGCAATGACAACCGTTCAATCTGGAATAGACGCTTGCTCACGACACGATTCTTCCAGCCGCCAGCCGGATCTGCCGCCCGCAGCGCGCCGCGAGCGATTCATCGTGGGTCACCAGCAACAGCGTCGTGCCGGCCTCGGCATTGAGCTGGAATAGCAAATCAATGATGGAAGCGCCGGTCTCGGCATCGAGGTTGCCGGTGGGTTCGTCCGCCATCAGCAGCTTGGGGCGCATGACAAAGGCCCGCGCCAGCGCCACGCGCTGCTGCTCGCCGCCCGAAAGCGTGCGCGGATAGTGGCGCAGGCGCTCGCCCAGGCCGACGCGCTCGAGCATGGCGGTGGCCAGCGCGGCCGGGTTGTCCCGCCCGGCGAGCTCCAGCGGCAGCATGACGTTCTCCAGCGCGTTCAGCGCCGGCAGCAACTGAAAGGACTGGAACACGAAACCGAGCAGCCGCGCACGCAGCGCGGCGCGCCCGTCTTCATCCAGGTCAAACAATTCTTCGCCGTCGAACCGAACGTTTCCGCTGCTGGGGACGTCCAAACCGGCAAGCAGGCCGAGCAGCGTGGACTTGCCCGAGCCGGAGGCACCGACGATGGCCAGCGCCTCGCCGGACATCACCGTAAGATCGATCTGCTGCAAAATAGCCAGTTGCGCATCGCCGTTGGGAACGCTTTTGGCGAGACCGCGCACTTCTATGATGGCTTGACCGGATGAATCGGGACTGGAATTGGACATGTTGAAAAAAAGCGTAGGCTCCCCGTTGTTGTCGCTGTTGTTATTGCTATTGTCAGTCTTGTCTGCCGCGGTATGCGCCCAACCGGTCGCCCCTGCTGCCACTGCCACCGCTGCCACCAACGCCAAAAGCGGCGGCAGCGGTGTTGCAAAAACGAACGCGCCGAACATCGTGATTTACGGTGACAGCCTCTCGGCTGCCTACGGATTACCCCAAGGTGCGGGCTGGCCGACACTGTTGCAAGAGCGCCTGAAGCAAAAGAAGTTCAATTATAACGTTGTGAATGTCAGCATCAGCGGCGAAACGAGCGCCGGCGGCGCGGCGCGTATCGCCATCACCGTGCGCGAAACCAGACCGGCTGTGCTGGTGCTCGCCCTGGGCGCCAACGACGGCTTGCGCGGCTTGCCGGTCGCACAGCTGCGTGACAACCTCGCCGCCATCATCAAGGCCGCCAGGGCGGTCAAATGCCAGGTAATCGTGGTGGGCATGCGTATGCCGCCCAACTACGGCCAGCGCTACACCGAACAGTTCCAGAGCAGCTTTACCGACCTGGCCAAAGCGCAGCGTCTGGCACTGGTACCGTTCTTGCTGGAGGGTGTGGCACAACGGCCGGAATTATTTCAACAGGATCAGCTCCATCCGACCGAGGCAGCACAGCCGCTCATCCTGGAGAACATATGGAAAGCCCTGCAACCTCTGTTGAAGAAATGAACAAGCGTGTCGTAAGCCTGACAGAACCAGACCACCTGCCTGTCTACCAGGTGGAAGAAGTGCTGGCTGAACGCCGCCTGTGCACAGGTAAGCATTTAATCGAACAAAACGGCATCCGCTTCGAATTCGAGCGCCGCAAAGCGGATTGAGTTCCCCCTCGCCTTTCGCGCCAGGTTTCTGGGCTGCTGCCGTCGATCTTGGGAAATCGACCGCAACAGCCCGCCCTTAAGAGGCATAGCGGGCGTCCGCCGGGCCCCGCGGTGGCGACGCCGCCTCTTTCGCGACATCAGGGCGCCGGCCCGTGCTTACGCGATTACAATAGCCTCCCCAGGCCCGGCATCCGCCCTTGCCGCCAGAACAAGCCAGCAAGACTCAGGATTGCCCGCGTGAAATATCCGGAAAAAGTCGGCATTGCCAGCATTGACGATTTCGCCGAAGTCATCGATGTACGTTCGCCGGCCGAATTTACCGACGACCATGTTCCGGGTGCCATCAGCGCGCCGGTGCTAAGCAACGACGAACGCGCGAAAATCGGCACGCTGCACAAGCAGGCATCGCCCTTTGACGCAAAAAAAGCCGGTGCCGCGCTGGTGTCGCGCAACATCGCCACCCACCTGGAGACGCTTTTTGCCGGCCGCCAGCGCGACTGGCGCCCGCTGGTCTATTGCTGGCGCGGCGGCAAACGCTCCGGCGCCATGGCGCATATCCTGCGCGAAATCGGCTGGCACGCATCGTCCCTGGAGGGCGGCTACAAGGCCTATCGCACCGGGGTGCTGGCGCAACTGGCCGAACTGCCGGGACGTTTTTCCTTTCGCGTCATCTGTGGCGAAACCGGCAGTGCAAAAAGTCGCCTGCTGGAGGCGCTGGACGCCGAAGGCGCGCAAGTACTCGACCTGGAGCAGTTGGCCAGCCACAAGGGCTCGCTGCTGGGCGGCCTGCCGGGCAGGCCGCAGCCGGCGCAGCGCATGTTCGAGAGCATGGTGTGGCACAAGCTGCGGCACTTTGATCCGTCCAAACCGGTCTTCGTCGAGTCCGAGTCAAAGAAAGTCGGTCAGGTGCAGGTGCCCGACGCCCTTATCCTTGCCATGCGTGCGGCCGATTGCATCCACATCGAGACTGAACTGGCCTCACGCGTGGCTTTTCTCATCGGCGACTACGCCCACTTTCTGGCCGACGCATCCAGTCTCAGGGATCGCCTCAACTGTCTGGTCGAACTGCACGGTCGGGAGGTTATCGCACGCTGGAATGCCGCAATCGAGGCCGGCGACTGGACCACTCTGGTCGCCGACTTGTTGCAAAACCACTACGACCCCGCCTACAGAAAATCCATGCCGAAGAACTACCGGCGCTTTGAACAGGCCGACAGCCTGCGGCCGGCGGACTTGACGCCCGAGGGCATCCGTCAGGCGGCCAAGATGCTGCTGAGCACGACCTGAGCAGCGCCGCTGGCTGCAACAAAAGCGATCCAGGCCACCGGCCACGGCGTGGATGCCGTATGGGTTAGCGGCCGGGAAGACAAGCCTGAGCGCACTTTCCAGCCGTCGATCGCGGCACTGGCGAGGCAAGCACGCAGCCCCCCAAAAAAACCGCAGTCACAAATCACCAAGCGCCTTGATGTGCTGGGCAACGCTGCGGCCAAGCGCGGATAAGGCGTAACCGCCCTCGAGCATGGAAACAATCCGTCCCTTTGCATGGCGGTCGGCGACCGCCTTGATCTGCTTGGTCACCCAGGCATAGTCGGCATCGTGCAGGCGCAACATCGCCATATCGTCCTCGGCGTGCGCGTCAAAACCAGCTGAAAACAAAATCATTTGCGGCTTGAACGCCTCGAGCGCCGGCAACCAGACCCCGGTCACCGCCTCGCGCAAAGCCGCACTGCCCGCCCCGGCTGCCAGCGGGACGTTGAGCATGTTTGCCGCCGGCCGTTCGGTGCCGCTGTAGGGATAAAACGGATGCTGAAAAATACCCGTCATCAGCACGCGCTCATCGCCTGCGAAAATATCCTCGGTGCCGTTGCCGTGATGGACATCAAAGTCAACGATGGCAACGCGTTCAAGCCCGTGATGCTCGAGCGCATGCTTGGCCGCCACGGCGACGTTGTTGAAAAAGCAGAACCCCATGGCGCGTGCGCGCATGGCGTGGTGCCCCGGCGGTCGCACGCTGCAAAATGCATTGTCCACCTCACCGGCCATCACCAGGTCGGTCGCAAGCACCGCCGCACCGGTGCCGCGCAGCAGGGCCTCCCATGTGCCCGCGCACATCGCCGTGTCCGGATCAATGTGCACGATCCCGGTCTGTGGCGCCGCATTGCGGATTTCGACGATGTAATCCATCGGATGCACGCGCTCGATATCGGCCAACCTGCCCTGCGGCGCATCGATGCGCGTCAGTAGCGGCGCGATGCCCGAGGCAATCAGCTGATCCTCGATGGCCATCAAGCGGGCCGGTTGCTCCGGGTGGTGGCTGCCCATGTCATGCTTGAGAAAAGCCGGATGCGTAATAAATGCGGTGGTCATCGTTTCAGGCCGTGCATAAAAAATCCGACAAAAAAGTGCGATTAAAGAGTAAGGACAGCGCGCCCGCGCCGATATGCAGGAACGCAAGGAAAATTTGACCTTGATGCTGCAATACGGCTTCAATCATATCGGAATTCCAAGCTAAACTTGAGCCCTGAACCTCATCATCCTCTCCATGAACAATCCCTCCATCAACCAAATCATCCAGCAGGCCGGCAAGATCGTTTTAGGCAAGGAACACCAAATCCGCCTGGCACTCGCCTGCCTGCTCGCACGCGGTCATCTTCTCATCGAAGACCTGCCCGGTGTGGGCAAGACCACCCTCGCCCATACTCTGGCGAGGCTTCTGGGCCTGAATTTTCACCGCATTCAGTTCACCAGCGACATGCTGCCGGCGGACATCATCGGCGTGTCCGTCTATGACCGCAACAGCGCCCGTTTCAAGTTTCATCCCGGCCCCATTTTCGCGCAGCTCATCCTTGCCGACGAGGTCAACCGCGCCACGCCAAAAACCCAGTCGGCACTGCTCGAGGCGATGGAGGAGCACCAAGTCACCGCCGAGGGCGAAACGCGCGCCCTGCCTGAGCCATTTTTTGTGATTGCGACGCAAAACCCCTCAAGCCAGGTCGGCACCTTTGCCCTACCCGAATCGCAGCTTGACCGGTTTTTAATGCGCATAGAGCTAGGCTATCCCGACCGTGCCGCAGAACGCGAACTGCTGCAGGGTGTTGAACGGCGCGACCTTATCGCCTCCGTCCAACCCTGCCTGCAACCGGGAGAATTAGCCGAACTGCAGCACTTGGTCGGCACCGTGTACGCATCCCCCGCGCTGATCGATTACATCCAGGCCTTGACCGAACATACGCGCCGCTCGCCGGCCTACGCCTCCGGGCTTTCGCCCCGCGCCGCACTGGCACTGCTGCACGGCGCCCGTGCGTGGGCGCTGATAGCAGGGCGCGACAAAGTGCTGCCAGAAGATGTACAGGCGATCCTGCCCGGCGTTGCCGGCCACCGACTTCGCCCGGCCCACGACGGCGTGAGCCAGGGTAGCGCAGATATCGCGCGAACGCTGATCGAAGCGGTGTCCATTCCCTGACCATGCCCGAATGCGCCTGAACATGCGCCTGAACATCCGCGCAAACCAGAAGATCGGCCGCAAAGCCCCATCTGGCGCGGCTTTCCAGCTTCCCTGTCGCTCCGCACTGCGGACAAACTGAACAGCGAGCCGTGAATTTCGACCGCGTATTGCGCTCCTCGCAGCTCTACAACCTGCTGATCCCGCGCAAGGAACCCGAGCCCGGAGTCGTTTTTTTGTCGCAACGTCGCGTCTATATCCTGCCCACGCGGCAGGGGCTCACCTTCTGCCTTGCGTTGCTGGTGATGCTAATCGGCTCCATTAACTACAATCTGTCGCTGGGCTACGTGCTGACATTCCTGCTGGCGGGCGTGGGTATCGTGTCAATACTGCACACCTTCCGTAACCTTGCGCATCTTTACATCAGCCCCGGCCGCGTCGAGCCGGTGTTCAGCGGCAACGACGCCCATTTCCAGCTGCACATCGAAAACCGCAGCCACCACGAACGCTTTGCCATCGCACTCCATCGCGCCGGCGTCACCACAGGCTGCGACATTGCGCCGGGTTCGACCGTCAGCGTCACACTCATCATTCCGACACAAAAGCGCGGACTGATGCCCATCGGGCGCGTCACCTTCGACACGCGCTATCCCCTCGGCCTGCTGCGCGCCTGGAGTTACGTTTCGCCCGACCTGCACTGCCTGGTCTACCCGCAGCCTGACAGCTCGCGCCTGCCACCGCCGCAAGCACAAGCAAACAGCGGCGACACCCTTGCCCTTGGCACCGGCACCGACGATTTTTTCGGCCTGCGACCCTACCACCCGGGGGACTCACCGCGCCACGTTGCCTGGAAGGCCTCCACGCGCGAAGGACCGCTGCTAACCAAACAGTTCAGCGGACGGGCGGCGGCACAGATGTGGTTCAACTGGAGCGACCTGCCGGGGGCCCTGGACATCGAGGCAAGGATGTCGCGCCTGACCCGCTGGGTGCTGCTGGCCAACGCCGGCGGTATCGCCTTCGGACTGCGCCTGCCCGGACTGGAAATCCCCATAGGCGCGGGCGAAACACACTGCCTCGCCTGCCTGCGGGAACTCGCCTTACACGACCCCGGGGCGTCACGCGAGGCTAGGCGCGCATGAACATGCCTGCCACCCCGACGCCCCTGCGCTTCAGCAACCTCGCCTGGCTGCTGGGCGGACTCGCCCTGGCCGCGGCACCGCATGCCGAGCGCCTGCCGGTCTGGATCACCGTCATCGCGCTGACGCTGTTGTGCTGGCGCGGCTATCTCGCCTGGACGGGCGAACCGCTGCCGCGCCAATGGCTGCTGGTTCCGTTTGTCGGTGCCTGCGTGTTTGGCGTCTACATGAACTTCAACACCATATTCGGACGCGATGCCGGAGTCTCGCTGCTGGTCGTTTTCCTCGGCCTCAAACTCATGGAAATGAAATCCTACCGCGACGTGTATGTCGTGATGTTCCTCGCCTACTTCATCGCGCTAACCAATTTTTTCTATTCAC
>CAMDRY010000118.1 GCA_945906975.1 Bordetella parapertussis
GTGGCGAGCCCTTCGTCGGCCAGGCCGGGCTGTTGCTGGACAACATGATTGCAGCGATCGGATTGGCGCGGGGGGAAAACGTCTACCTATCCAACATTCTCAAGTGTAGTCCTCCGGGGAACAGGAATCCGGATCCGGGCGAGGTGGCGCAGTGCAGGCCGTATTTGTCACGGCAGCTTGCGTTGATCCGGCCAAAGCTTATTCTTGCGATGGGGCGTTTTGCTACGCAAGCGCTTCTGGGTACCGATGCGAACATCATCAGCCTGCGCGGCCGCGTGCATACCTACGAGGGTGTACCCGTGATCGTTACTTACCATCCGACGTATCTGTTGCGCACGCCTGCGGACAAGTTCAAGGCGTGGGAAGACCTTTGCCTTGCCAGTAAGACGATGCATGGCTTGCTTTCTGGCGCCCAGACCCCAAGCGACTGATACGTCATCAGGGGTATTGACGCGGCCAGCAACCTCTAGCCGCACGCTGCCCACGGCAGCATGGCGATAGTAATGGGCTTCCGGATGACCCCGGGGAATCTGAGCGCGTAATCTGCGGTGGTGCCCCCAGCGCGGAGCCTTACTCTGCATCGAAAAGCGACGGTGATGTTCATTTGGGCAAGCGGCAAATAGGCGTCTACCTTAAAATCGGACTTCCCTATCGTGGAGGCGCTCAGTAAGTGCCCATTTTAAGATCATGTTCAGGCGCAATAGATTAATGTCCCGACCTTGGTCGGGACGATGCGCTTGCGCTGCGGCTGGTCCGGCATGATCCGTTTTCGCACGTTCCAGAGCCGGGTCGTTTTCTTCTTTCTCGGCTTGTTGTCTCTGGTCCAATTGGTGGTCTTCCTGACCGTCGATATTACCAATGCCCGATACGCAAAACGGCAGATCGAGCTGGCATTGGAACTTGGCGTGGTCGGGCTTAACCGGTTGATCGAAATCCGAACCGAGCAACTGTCCCAGACGGTGAGAATGCTTGCGGCCGATCAGGCTTTCAGGGCAGCCATGGGCGGCGCTGACGAGAATGCCGCGCGCACCATCTTGCAAGCCTATCGCGAACGTGTTCGCGCCGATATGTTGTTGTTGACCCTTCCGGCGAAGGGCTTGTCCGGCAGAGGCATTGTCCCGGAACTGGACGCCGTGTTGCGCAGTGCCGAGAAAGGCGAACGTGCCTGGGCCGTCGTTACGATTGATCAGATTACCTACCAAGTCCTGGTTCAGCCAATCGAAGCACCGGGAAGACTGTCATGGGTGGTGGCCGGCTTCAAGGTAGGTGATGAACTCGCGCGCGAACTTGGACAGTTCACGAAACTTGATATTTCGTTTGTGCAGACGGATTCTACGGGGGCATCAGCGATCCTCGCTACATCACTCGCTCCGCCGCAGCGAGCAGGACTTGCCACGGCGGTCTCTGCCATAGCCGCCGGGGCGGACCGCATCATCGAGCTCAGTATCGCCGGAGAGGACTATCTCAACCTTGCCACGCCCATCGGGGTGCGCGGAGAAAAACCGGTGAGCGTGATTATGCAGCGTTCCCTCGGGCAGGAGTTAAAACCCTTTCAGCAGTTGCGTGCAGCCGTCTTCGTGCTTTCCTGCGGCGGCCTTGTTCTTTCGCTGTTCGGCGCGTTCTACATCGCCCGGAGCGTGACTGAGCCGGTGAGGGCATTGGCCCGTGCCGCTCGCAGTGTCGAGACGGGAAATTACGACCAAGCCGTGGAAGTGGCGCAGCAGGACGAACTTGGAGATCTCGCGGCAAGCTTCAACCGCATGACGCGCGGCCTGGCGGAGCGGGACAAGGTGCGAAATCTCCTTGGCAAGGTTGTCTCGCACGCCATTGCGGAAAAACTTTTGTCACAAGACGTTATGCTGGGTGGCGAAGAGCGCGAGGTCACCGTGATGTTCGCGGATTTGCGCGGATTTACCTCTTTTTGCGAGAAGCAACCGGCACAAGATGTGGTTGCCGTACTCAATTTATACCTGACGCGCATCAGCGAAATCATCGAGGCCAACAACGGTGTGGTGGACAAATATCTGGGCGATGGGGTAATGGCCTTGTTCGGGGCGCCGGTCTCATATGATGATGATTGTGGCAATGCGCTCAGGGCATCGCTGCAAATCCGCAATGCGCTCGCTGAAATGAATCTGGCGATCCAGACGCGGGGAATGCCCTCGCTTGATGTGGGCATCGGGGTGAACACGGCGATGGTGGTGGCTGGCAACATGGGCAGTCCGTCCCGGCTCAATTACACGGTTGTCGGCGACGGTGTCAACCTTGCGGCGAGGCTGCAGGCCCTGGCAAAGGACGGTGTTTTCGGTATGGGGGTGATTACCACTGAGGTGACCCTCAGCCGCTCCAGGCGCCGCTTCGACACGCGGTTTTTGGGTGAGGTCGATGTGCGCGGCAAGAGTGCGCAGGTGACTGTTTATGCGGTGTTGGCGGAATCGGCTACGCCTGAGGCGTGATGCTTAGTGCTTTTCGATCCCGATGAGGTGCATCGAATCGCCCTGCTTTTGATTAGATGCATGCCGTTTCATGATCAGCCACATCGTCGTTGATACCGACAGTCCGAACAGGATGATAATGGTGTTGATGTGAAAGTTGTATTTGATCATCAGGGCGTAGAGTGCAAGCATGAAGAGGATGTTCAGATTCTCGTTAAAATTCTGCACCGCAATGGAGTGCCCCGCGGATAGCAGCACGTGGCCGCGGTGTTGCAGCAGGGCATTCATTGGCACGACAAAAAAACCGGCTACTGCGCCGATCAGAACAAGCAGGAAGTAAACCAGCGGCATCCAGGTCACGAAAATCAGGATACAGACAAAAAATCCCATGATGATACCGAGCGGCAGCACGGACAGGGATCGGCGTAGCGGCACAAAGCGCCCGGCTAATATGGCGCCGATCGCGATACCTACGGCCACAACCCCCTGCAAAATCGCGCCTCGATCCAGAGGCAGGTGCAGATGGCTTTCGGCCCATTTGAGCACAATGAACTGCAGGGTCGCGCCGGCGCCCCAGAACAGGGTGGTTACCGCGAGCGAAATCTGCCCGAGCTTGTCGCGCCAGAGTACCGTCAGGCATCCGGCAAAATCGCGTATCAGAATCAGCGGATTGGTTTGCTGTTTGGGGTAGCGCGCACCGGTGTCGGGTATATGCAGGTTGACTGCTGCCGCCAACAGGTACATGACCGCGATGATCAACAGCGCGGCCTCGTGGGGTGTGTTGACGCCGGTATCGATAAACGGGAAATCGATAGAGAGCAACATGGCGGCAATTTTCGGGCTGATCAACATGCCCCCCATCATGGTGCCAAGAATGATGGAGGCGACCGTCAGTCCTTCGATCCAGCCGTTGGCGACAACCAGTTGTTGCGGCGGCAGCATTTCGGTGAGGATGCCGTATTTTGCCGGCGAATACGCCGCGGCGCCCAAGCCGACGACTGCGTAGGCAAGGAGTACGGTGAGATGCTCAGGAATCCCGGCGGGAGTGATTTCCTGGGTGAAAAAGAGCAGGCAACAGCCGACAATTTTGATCGTATTCGTAAAGAACATGACGCGCCCCTTCGGGAGCGCGTCGGCGAAGGCGCCGACGAACGCAGCGAGGACGACATAAGACACAGTGAAGAAGAACTTGAGCAGGGGCGTCATCCACGCCGGGCCTTTGAGTTCTATCAGCAGGGCGATTGAAGCGATCAACAACGCATTGTCGGCAAGCGAGGAGAAAAACTGTGCCCCCATCACGGTGTAAAAGCCGCGCTTCATCGATCCGTTGGTTCCGTATTAAGTTTCGTGATTGGGAGGATAAGTGCGCGGGAGACGGGACCGCTGCCCGGCTTGAGAGCCGTTAGCTGTTCCGAATCCGTCAAAACACCAAACTCGGTGTTGCCGCGCCGGCACCTTGCGGTGCTTGTCATGCTTGCTTTCCTTTGTTGCGTCAACTGCCAAAATCGCAGCGTGGCGATTTATACCACGAAAAACCGGCTCCAGTTGTAGTCTGCCGCTAGTGATTAAGCGGTGCCACCTCTCGTATAATGTGAGGGGATATGTTACGAAACACGGGTGTCACCATTCAAGCTCCAAGCCCAGTCCATGCCCCGTCCAATACGCGCAAGCTTTAATTTGTCTTCCTTCGGTCACAACCTGGCCGTGGTGCGCCGGTGCGCGCCGCAAGCCCGGATCTGGGCGGTGGTCAAGGCCGGTGGATATGGGCATTCACTATTGCGTACGGCGCGCTCCATGGCCACGGCAGACGGCTACGCACTGCTCGATCTGGACGAAGCCGTCAGGTTGCGTGAGTCGGGTACGAAAAAGCCTATTCTTTTACTTGAGGGGTTCTTCGATGAGCGGGACCTTGCTGTGGCCGCAAGCCATGACCTCACGGTGGTGGTGCATGAGTCGGGGCAGGTTGCGATGCTGGAAAAAACCGCAGTATCGCAAAAAATTCCGGTTTATCTGAAGCTGAACAGCGGCATGAACCGGCTTGGGTTTGTCTTGGCTGACGCATCGCGTATGTTCTCGCGCCTAGGCGAGTGTTCCGCAGTGTCGCAGATTACGCTCATGAGCCACTTTGCCGACGCGGACGGCACAAGCGGCGTGGATTGGCAGCTGAATGCCCTGGCCGCCGCGACAAAGGATTTTGCCGCTCCGCGCAGCTTTGCCAACTCGGCTGCCATCCTGCGCCATCCGGCAACGCACGCCGACTGGGTGCGCCCGGGAATAATGCTCTACGGTTGCTCTCCGTTTGCCGATCGGAGCGCAGCAGATCTCGGGCTCCGGCCGGTCATGACCTTGTCCAGCGAAATCATCGCTGTGCAGCAACTGTGCAAGGGCGACACGGTTGGCTACGGCAGGACATTTAGGGCTGAGCGATCCATGCGCATTGGTGTGGTGGCCTGCGGCTATGCCGACGGCTATCCGCGACATGCGCCAAGCGGTACGCCGATATTGGTGGATGGAGCACGAAGCGGGACGGTGGGCAGCGTCTCCATGGACATGTTGTGCGTTGATCTGACCGATCTTCCGGGTGCCGGCATCGGGTCTGGCGTGACGCTGTGGGGTGAGGGTTTGCCCGCCGACGAAGTTGCCATGGCATCTGGGACGATTAGTTATGAATTGCTGTGCGCCCTGGCTGCGCGGGTTCCCCAAATTGAAGTTCAGTCTGCCGGTAAAAATGATGGCGAAGCCTAAGTCTGTCTACAGTTGCACCGAGTGCGGCGCAACCGCACCGAAGTGGCAGGGGCAATGTCCCGGGTGCGGCGCCTGGAATACATTGGTGGAAAGCGTGGCCGAGTCGGCTGCCAGCACGCAGCACCGTTACAGCGGTCTGGCCAAACCGGCGCAGTTGCAGCCTCTGTCCGAAGTGCGCGCCAAGGAACTTCCGCGTGTTCCAACCGGAATAGGTGAATTCGACCGGGTTCTGGGGGGTGGACTGGTTGCCGGACAGGTTGTGCTCATAGGAGGCGATCCGGGCGTGGGGAAATCGACGCTGCTGCTGCAAGCCCTGGCGCAGATGTCGCAGTCGCAGCACGTGGTTTACGTGAGCGGGGAGGAGTCAGCCGAACAGATCGCGATGCGCGCGTCTCGGCTCGATATCGACGCAGGGAGGCTAGACCTGTTGGCAGAAATCCAGTTGGAGAAAATTTTCTCGGCGCTGCAGGATGCCAAGCCCCAATTCGCCGTGATCGATTCGATCCAGACCGTCTACTCAGATGCACTGAGCTCGGCACCCGGGTCGGTGGCGCAGGTGCGCGAATGTGCCGCGCAACTCACCCGGCTGGCCAAAAGCATTGGCATAACTATCATTCTTGTGGGGCACGTAACCAAAGAGGGCGCGCTTGCCGGGCCGCGTGTGCTTGAGCATATTGTGGACACCGTGCTTTACTTTGAGGGCGATACCCATCAGAGCTTCCGGCTCATCCGCGCAATCAAGAATCGTTTTGGCGCGGTGAATGAACTCGGTGTGTTTGCAATGACGGAAAAGGGACTGAAGGGGGTTTCCAATCCATCGGCCATTTTTCTATCCCAGCACGCAGAGCCGGTCGCCGGTTCCTGTGTCCTGGTGACGCAGGAAGG
Organism: Bordetella parapertussis; assembly: GCA_945906975.1. The sequence goes on from CAMDRY010000118.1 coordinate 6,066, forward strand.
GACACGGCCGCTCTTGGTTGAGGTACAAGCGCTCGTTGACACGGCGCACGCCCCCAATCCACGCCGGCTTTCGGTGGGGTTGGAGCAAAATCGTCTGGCCATGCTGCTTGCCGTGTTGCACCGGCACGCCGGGATCGCCTGCTATGACCAGGATGTTTTCGTCAATGCGGTTGGCGGTGTTCGTATCACCGAGCCAGCCGCGGATTTAGCGGTGTTGCTGGCCGTGGTGTCTTCTTTGACAGACCGGCCGCTGGCAAAAAAAATGGTTGTGTTCGGCGAAGTGGGTTTGGCCGGCGAGGTGCGCCCGGCGCCGCGCGGACAGGAGCGTCTGCGGGAGGCGGCGAAGCTCGGATTCACGCAAGCGATTATTCCGACCGCCAACCAGCCGCGGCAGCCGATAGATGGCATCGAGATTATCGCCGTTGACCGTCTGGCCGAAGCGGTCGCAAGGTTGCGCGGCTGATAGGGTGGCGTGATGCAAAGATGCTGGAAACCCGCGCCGGATGGGCGTTTCCAGCCACTAGCGGCGCTGAAATACTTAGTCAGCCTGTATCTTGGCAGCTTTTACGACGGTCGCCCATTTTGAGGTTTCGGCCCTGATCATCGCGGCAAACTCCTCCGGCGTGCCGCCGCCGACCTGATTTCCCTGGCCGAGGAGAATTTCACGCACCTCAGGCATGGCCAGGACCTTGTTAATGGCAGCATTGATTTTTTGCACCACCTCGCGCGGTGTTCCCGCCGGCGCAATCACGCCCTGCCAGTTGCTCGACTCAAAGCCGGCGATGCCCGATTCGATCATTGTCGGCACGTCGGGCAGCACAGACAGTCGTTCAGAACTGGTGACCGCCAGCGGCCGCAGTTTGCCGGCCTTGATGGCCGGGAGCGCCGCGTAAGTCAGTTCGAACATCATGTCGACGTGGCCGCCCATGAGATCGCTTGTGGCCGGCGCACCACCCTTATAGGGAATGTGTTGAATGTCGATACCTGTCATGGCTTTGAACATCTCACCGGACAAATGATGGGAGCCACCGGTGCCCGAGGAGGCAAAGCCCATTCCCGGTTTTGTCTTTGCCAGGGCGATCAATTCCTTTACTGACTTGACCGGTGTCACCGGATTGACCATCAGCACCAGTGGCCCGCGTTCGATCAGCACCACCGGTGCGAAGTCTTTTTGCGGATTGTAAGGCAGGCTTTTCATCAGGCTTGGATTGACCGCCAGCGGGGCGAAATTTCCCATGCCTATGGTGTAGCCATCGGGGGCGGCTTTAGCGAGTAAATCGGTGCCGAGGACACCGCCCGCACCTGGTTTGGGCTCGACGATGACCGCTTGGCCCCACATTTCTGCCAGGCGTGCGCCGATCAGGCGCGCGCGCAGGTCGGCTGAACCGCCGGCGGCGTAGGGAACGATCCAGCGGACCGGTTTGTTTGGGAAACTGGTAGTACCCTGGCCCAGCGCAAACGTTGGCGACAATGTCATTGTAATTGCCATGACTGTGGCGATGATGGCGGGCCATGCGCGGATCTGGCGGGATGAGTGGTTCTGGTTCAATCGATTGACTCCTCTAGGTTTGTCCCGCCTGGGTATGCTGGCAAATTATAAAGTCAGGCGCCGCTTGCGGCGATGCGCGCGCAGGCCAGTCCACTGCGCACCGCTGTTTCCAGCGTCGCCGGGTAGGGACTTTCGGTATAGTCGCCGGCGAGCAACAGCCCGGGCTGGGAAGTACGATGCGCAGGCCGACTCGTAGCCGGGTTGCAGGCAAAGGTGGCGCGTTTCTCGGCGATAACGCGCTGCCAGAGTGGCGAGGGCAAGGCTGCGATGTGTTGGCTTAACTCGGCATGGACAGCGACCCCGAAGGCGTCTTGTGTCAGGGCCTGATGCGCGCCGGAAGCGCTAACGACCGCGGCGATAAGGCCTGGATAGCCGGAAAGGGCGCCTCTATCGAAGGCCCACTGGATGACGCCGCCGGTAAAGCCGAGCATGGGAAAGGGGAGTGTGACGCCGGCCGGATATTGCAGGTAACAGGTGTAAATGGGCTGGTAGTCGAATGCAGCGATGGCCGCGCGTTCTGTCTCGAGTCCGGGAATGCCTTCGAGCAAAGCTGCGGCGTGATGCGGCCCGGTGGCGAGAATGACGTGGGTGAAGCGCTGTGGGCGGTCGTCCAGGCGCCACGCGTCCCCATCGGGAGCGGGCCGAACCTTACGTACCGCCTCCCCCAGATTGACCTGCCCGCCATGAGCCTTGATGTAGGTTGAGGCGGGTTCCGGGAACAGGGCGCTGAGGTCGACCTGCGGGAGCAGCATGTCGCTGTTTTCGCGTCGGCCGGTCAGACTGTCGCGCAGCACACAGGCGAACACCTGTGCCGAAGCGCTGGCGATAGGCGTGTTGAGCGCGGACACGCAAAGTGGCTCCCACAAATACGCGACCAGAGCGCC
>CAMDRY010000119.1 GCA_945906975.1 Bordetella parapertussis
AACCCTCGCTGATGAAAGCCATCGAACTCAACGACGTGGCGGTGGCCTTTAACCAGAAATCCTTCATCTGGGGCCGCCGCGCGGCGGCCGACCCGGCGCGCGTGGAAAAGCTCGCCAATCCAGGCCAGGTCGTCGCCTTTAGCAAGAGCCAGGCACGAACGCTTGACGAGATCATCGCCCGCCGCGCCGCCTTTCTCACCGATTACCAGGACGCCGCCTACGCCGCGCGCTACACCACGCTGGTCGCCGCGGTTCAAAAGACCGAGCAGGCGAAAACCGGCGGTAGCGAACTCACCGGGGCGGTCGCGCGCTATTACTTCAAGCTGCTCGCCTACAAGGACGAATACGAAGTGGCGCGCCTGTACACGCGTCCGGAATTTCTGCAAAAAATCGACGCCATGTTCGAAGGCGACTACAAAATAAAATTTCACCTCGCGCCCCCCCTGCTCAACAGACCCGACCCGGTCAGCGGCGAAGCAAGAAAATCCGAATTCGGCCCCTGGATGCTCCTCGCGTTCAAGGTGCTGGCCGGGCTCAAGGGCCTGCGCGCCACCCCGTTCGACGTCTTCGGCTACAGCGCGGAACGCCGCACCGAACGCCAGCTCATCCGCGACTACGAAACGACCGTGGCAACACTGCTGGCACTACTCCAGCGCGGCAACCTTAAGACAGCCGTAGACATCGCATCCATTCCCGAACACATCCGCGGCTACGGCCACATCAAAGCGCGACACCTAAAAGAAGCCAGGGCGCGCGAAGCGGCGCTGCTCGCCGCATTCGAACAAGCACCCGCGGAACAGGCGCGCGCCACGGTTCAATCTGCTTGACGGTATTAGGTCAGGCCGACTATCCCTCGCAGCACTGGAAAAACGGCAAGGGCGTTTCGCGCCGCATCGCCTCGTTTCCCGAGGGCGCCGGTTTCGGTGACAGTCTACTGTGGCAAATCAGGCGCCCACCCGCTCCCCGCCCTACTGCGGCGTGATGTTCGCCGCCTTGATGACGCGGCCCCATTTTGCCGTTTCCGATTTCATGCGGTCTGTCAAGGTCTCGGCATCGCCCGGCTCGGCCTCAATGCTCAGCGCCTGCATCTGCTCTTTCACCACCGGTGCGGCGAGCGCAGTGTTAAGCGCGGCGTTGAGCCTTGAGACGACATCTTTGGGCAAGCCGGCAGGACCGAATATACCCCACCACGAGCCGAGGTTCATTTCCGGCAAGGGCAGGCCCGCTTCCTGAAAAGTCGGCACATTGGGCAGCGTGGCCGAGCGCTTTTGCCCGGTCACCGCCAACGCCCGCAAGCGCCCCGCGGTCACGAAAGTGTGCACACTGCTGACACCGGCGATGATCATCGATATCTGTCCGCCAGTCAGGTCGGTGATGGCCGGGCCGGCGCCCTTGTACGTCACCTGCAGGATATCCAGCGATGCGGCGGTCTTCATCACCTCGGCGGCCAATTGCGTCGGGTTGCCGTTGCCGGCCGAACCGTAGCTCAGCTTGCCCGGATTGCGCCGCGCGAGCTCGATGAATTCACGCAGAGTGCCGGCCTGCACACCCGGATGCACCACCAATGCCAGCGGCGCGTGCGCGACCGGCCCCACCGGTGTCAAATCCTTGATCGGATCGAAGGGCATAGCCTTGAGCAAGCCCGGGTTGACCGCCAGCGTGAGGTCGCCCATCAGCAGCGTGTACCCGTCCGGCGCCGACTTGGCGACAAAATCACCGCCCAGATTCGCGTTGGCGCCCGGCTTGTTTTCGATCAGCACCTGCTGGCCGAGCACCTCGCCCAGCTTGACCCCGACCTGGCGGGCGACAATATCAGTCGCGCCGCCCGGCGCATAAGGCACCACCAGGCGAATCGCGCGCTCGGGAAATTTCTGTGCCGCAGCCGGCCCCGCCGAAAGGGCAAGGCCCCCTGTTGCAACCACCATCGCCAACATAAACGCATACGCACGCTTGTTCATTGCTTCTTCCCCTCGTCTTTTGTTATTCGTTCCCCGACCACCCCGTCCCAACCGGTCAATCACTGCATTCAAATGGCTGCGGCATTGACGTCGTAGGTAAACAACCATTCATAGCGCGCGGCAATCGCTTCGGGATTCCATTCGCGGTCGATAAACACGCCCGCACTTTCCGGTTCGGCCAGCGCCTGGTTGTGAAAGCGATACGTGTTGTCGGCCGCACCGCGCACCATGCGGTAAGTCCGCTCCTTGCGTGCCAGCTCGTATTTTTGCAGCGCAGTGGCCACATCATCATAGGCCTCCAGGCAGCGCGCCAACACCACGCCGTCCTCTATGGCCATCACCGCGCCCTGGGCAAGAAAAGGTAGTGTCGAATGGCAGGCGTCACCCAGCAGGGTCGCGCGCCCGACGGTCCAGCCCTCCAGAAAGTCGCGCCCCAGCATAGCCCATTTGAGCACCGCGGAGGCACGCCCTATCATCGCCAGCACATCGTCATTCCAGCCGGCGAAGGCGGCGGCACAGTCCGCCACCGTGGCCTTAGCGGTCCAGGGCGGACCGTCCCAGGCCGCGCCCTCAAGCGTTCCGACAAAATTCATCATCTCGCCGCGTTGCAGGGGGTAGTGCACCACATGCCCGCCGGGACCGATCCAGTTCGTAGCGACCATGCGCGCCATGTGAGCGGGCAGGCTTTGCATCGGCAGCAGCGTGCGCCAGGCCACCATGCCGGAGAACGTGATCGGATCATCACCGAACAATTCGCGTCGCACCACAGAATGCACGCCATCGCCCCCGATCAAGGCATCACCCTCGGCACGGCTGCCATCCTCGAACAACAAAATAACGGATGCGCCCTGCTGCTCGATCTTCGCCAGGCGCTTGCCCAGATGAATGGCGTCCGCCTTGTGCCGCCGCACGCCATCCGCCATGACCTGCAGCAGGTCGGGGCGATACACCGTCATATAGGGAAAGCCATACTTGCGAATGGACTCCCCGCCAAGATCAAACAGCCTCCAGGTCTTGCCCGATTTCCAGTGGCGCACTTCCTTGCCCTCGGTCGGACAGGACAAGGCCTTTAGGTTCTCGAACACGCCCAGCGAGTGCAGCGCGCGATTGCCGTTGGGGCTGATCTGGATGCCGGCGCCGATCTCGCGCAACTCGCCGGTCTGCTCAAAAACATCGACATCAAAACCGCGTTGCAACAGCGCCAGCGCCGCGGCCATGCCACCGATGCCGCCGCCTACGATCAAAACATGGGGTTTGCCGTGCTTCATCTTTTCCCGGGGTTAAGAGGGTTTTTCGGGTTCTTTTCCGTGCGGCAATTATTGCGCGCCCCGGCATCATACGGTAGCCGGGTTCGCAACCGTCGGTCAGCCGAGGAACGCGCAGTCAGCCTTTCGGCCCGTCGTGCGTTATTCTGGTGCAAGCCTTCCAATCACCGGGCAACCACGTTCACAATACGTCCATGGCCAAGCTCTGCCGTGCCGATCTCGAAGCCGACCTGTACCGCACGCTGCATACCAGCGCGGGCCTGGCGCATCGGGTGTTGTCGGACGACGAACTCGACGCCTCGGTTGATGCGCTCCTCGCCGAAATCGGCCCCGACGCCGACCCTTGGGTGTTCGGTTACGGCTCGCTGGTCTGGAACCCGATAATGAATTTTTCCGAGCGGCGCCTCGCCACCTTGCGCGGCTACCACCGGCGCTTTTGCCTGTGGTCGCACATCGGTCGCGGCACCAAGGACGTTCCCGGGCTGGTGCTCGGCCTCGATCGTGGCGGCTGCTGCCGCGGCGTGTCCTACCGGCTGCCGCATTACCTCGCACGCGAAGAGTTGCAGCTGCTGTGGCGGCGTGAAATGGCCATCGGCTCCTACTGTCCGCGCTGGATCCGGGTGGTCGACGAAACCGACGGCAGCGAACACCGCGCCATCGCCTTTGTCGTCAATCGCGACCACCCCAGCTACACCGGCAAACTCGCACAGGACACCGTCGTCGGCGCGCTTTCGCGCGCACGCGGGCAGGTCGGTTCCTCAGCCGACTACCTGATGCATACCGTGGAGAGCCTCATTACCCATGGCATACGCGACGAGCACCTGATCGAACTGCAACAGCGCGTGCTGGCGCAGATGCGGGCTGCCGGGGCCTGAATTCCCGGCGGGGCCGGCATACCGGCAGGAAACGCGCTTCTGGCGAGGCTTTCCAGCCATCTTAGATTCGAGCCCCCTCTGCGACCGCAACCGGGGCCGGTGCTATAGTCGCAGCCTGATTTTTTACCGGTACCGTGATGAAAAAAGCCCTCTTCGCCTTGCTTCTTGCGCTGCCCGCGCTGACAGCACCGTCGGCAATGGCGCAACAGTACCCGAGCAAGCCGATCGTACTGGTGGTGCCTTTTGCCCCTGGCGGCACTTCAGAGCTGATCTCGCGCCTGGTGGCACAAAAGCTCACCGAGCGACTCGGTCAGCAGGTGGTGGTGGAAAACCGCCCCGGCGCCGCCGGCAACATCGCCATGGAACAGGTAGCGCGTGCCGCACCCGACGGCTACACGCTCATTCTCGGCCACATCGGCACGCTCGCGGTCAATCCGGCGATGTTTCCCAAGCTACCCTACGACGCCATCAAGGACTTCGCGCCAGTTTCGCTCATCGCCGCCGTGCCCAATATCGTCACCGTGAATCCGGCGGTGCCGGCGAAAACGCTAAAGGAGTTTCTCGATCTTGCGCGCGCCAAGCCCGGCAGTATCAATTACGGCTCGGCGGGCAACGGCAGCGCCGGCCACCTGGCGATGGAATACCTTAAGCGCATCGCCAAAGCAGACATGGTGCACGTTCCCTACAAAGGCACCGGCCCCATGCTCACCGACTTGCTGGCTGGCCAGACCCAGGCAACATTCACCGGCTCCTCGCCGCTCATTCCGCACATCAAGTCGGGCAAGCTGCGCGCCCTCGCCGTGGGCAGCGCGGTGCGCATCCCGTCCCTGCCGGAGGTGCCTACCGTCGCCGAGTCGGGCTTTGCCGGCTTTGAAACCGCGCAGTGGTACGGCATCATCGCGCCGGCCAAAACACCGCCGGCGATAATCCAGAAACTATCGGTGGAAATCGCCCAAGTGATGAAACAGCCCGATGTCATCGCCCGACTTTCAGGCGACGGCACGGTGATGATCGGCTCGACACCAAACGAATTCGCCGCTTACATCAGCAAGGAAATGAAGCGTTGGGGCGAGGTGGTGCACGACGCCAACATCAAGGCCGAGTAAGGCTGCTGCGGTAGCTGGTGTCAGGTGTCAGGTGTCAGGTGGCTGGCTGCCGGTGCCCGCCCTCAGGAAATCAGCGGCACATCGCGCCACACGTCGGGGTGCGCGTCCAGCCAGTCCATGTAATGGGCAAAGCCGCTGTCAAGATCAAACTGCGGCGCAAACCCGAGATCGGCGCGCAGGCGTGCGATATTGAAAGGCGTGCGTCCAACCGGTCCGCGCGCCGCCACCGTCCATTCGGCATCGACATCGGACACGCGATAGCGGAACGCCGGGTAGCGCGCGGCTAGTTTGGCCGCCCAGGCGGCCAGCCCCCATGGCCGGCCGGCGCCCAGATGATACAAACGGTGCGGCAACTGCGGCGCATCGAGCAGCGCAACCAGGGACCGCGCCACGTCCGGGGCGTAAATCCGGTCCTGCACGCCGGCGACCGGACTCACCGCCTCGCCACCGGCATCACCGCAACGGGCGATGCGCGCCAGCTGCCACAACGCGCTCATACGGTCGCGCAAACCAGTCTGGTATTCCCACGGACCGAACACCACGGCGAGCCGGCCGGCGACGACATCCATGCCCCAGAGCTCACCGAGGTGCAGCACGGCGCGCTCGGCCGCGAATTTGCTGATGCCGTACATGGTCGAGGGCAAAGGCAGGTGGCTGTCCTCGCCTATACCTAGGGGCTCGGCGGCGTGGCTGGCCGCACCGTAGACCGCGCCGGTGCTCGCCTGCACGTAACGCATCACCCCGGCATCGCGCGCCGCCTCGAGCATGTTGAGCGTGCCGCCCAGATTGACCGCAACGACGCGTTGCGGGTCGCGCGCATCGCGCTCCGGGCCGGCGGTGATCGCTGCGGCATGGATGACGCGCTTGGCACCGCTCGCACGCAAGGCGGCGCCAAGCGCGGGCGCATCGGTGACATCGCCCGCCACCACGCTGAGTTTTCCGGGCAGGCGCGACAACTCATCCACCGCGCCGGCAAGCGGTGCCGAGGCGCTGAACAAGGTCACCTGCTCGCTGCGCGCAAGCAGCAGGGCGGCGAGATTAAGCCCGACAAATCCGGAACCGCCGGTGATAAAAATCGACATGCTTGAAGCCCCTTTAGTTTGCGTTTTTCACCAGTTTGTGTCCTTCACTGCCGAGCATAGGGCTGTCACGGTGCGCGGGCAAGCGGCCCATTCGGTTAAAATCAGGCCCTCGATCCCAAACGGACAGACCATGAAACTGGGCACACTCAAAGACGGTTCGCGCGACGGCCAACTCGTCGTCGTATCGCGCGACCTCAAGCACGCCATCCCGGCCGACAACATCGCGCCGACCATGCAGGCGGCGCTCGATGACTGGGATTACTGCTCGCCGCAACTTACGTCGCTTTACGAGGACATCAACCGCAACCCCTCCGGAACGCGCGTGTTTGAACCCGATTTCGCCCTGTTCGCGGCGCCGCTGCCGCGCGCCTACCAGTGGCTCGATGGTAGCGCCTATCTCGCCCACGTCGAACTGGTGCGCAAGGCCCGCGGCGCGACCATGCCGCCCGAATTCAAGAAGGACCCGCTGATGTACCAGGGCGACTCGGACTATTTCATCGGCCCGCACGACCCGATTGAGGCCTTGTCCGAGGATTGGGGCATAGACCTTGAGGCCGAAGTCGCGGTGGTGCTCGATGACGTTCCCATGGGCACGCCCTCAGACAAAGCCTCCGAGCACATCCGCCTGCTGATGATCCTCAACGACGTCTCACTGCGCAACCTCATCCCGGCCGAACTTGGCAAGGGCTTTGGTTTTCTCAATGGCAAGGGGGCGACAGCCTTCTCGCCGGTGGCGATCACGCCGGACGAACTGGGCGAGTCCTGGGACGGCAAGCGGGTGCGACGCACCTTGAACATTGAGGTCAACAACCAGCCCTTCGGCACCCCCGATTGCGGTGCGGACATGCAGTTCGGCTTTCACAAACTGATCGCCCACGCGGCAAAGACGCGCCCGCTTGGCGCCGGCACCGTGCTGGGCTCGGGCACCATCTCCAATTACGGCTACCAATGCGGCCACGCCTGCATTGCCGAACTGCGCGCACTCGAAACCGTCCAGAAGGGACAGCCCGAAACCCCCTTCCTGAAATTCGGCGACAGCGTAAAAATTGAAATGCTCGACGCCGAGGGGCGCAGCCTGTTCGGCGCCATCGAGCAGCAGGTCGCGCTCTACACCAAGCCGGCGAGGTAAGCCAAAGGGCGTATCCGGCGGACCCGCCCTCGCAAAACACAAACATGCGCAGACTGCCCTTGCGGCATCCGGGAGTGATCGTACTGATCATTCTCGGCTTCATGCTGTTGCCCCTCTCCACCGACATGTATCTCGCGTCCCTGCCGGGGATGCGCCGCTACTTCGACGTACCGGTGCCGCAGGCGCAACTGACCCTGTCGGTGTTCGTAATCGGCTTCGCCCTGTCGCAACTCGCCTACGGCCCCTTGTCGGACCGCTTCGGCCGCAGGCCGGTGTTACTGGGCGGAATCTGCATTTACGTGATCGCGACACTCGCCTGCCTGATGGCGCGCTCGATCGAGTGGCTGATCATCGCGCGCTTCTTCCAGGCCATGGGGGCGTGTGCCAGCACGGTCATCGGGCGCGCCATGATCCGCGACATTTACGGTGGGGCCGGGGCCGCGTGCACCCTGGGCTATGTGCTTGCCGGCACCGCCATCGCGCCGATCTTCAGCCCCATGCTGGGCGGCGCACTGGAAATGGCCTTTGACTGGCGCGCCAATTTCGTCGCATTGCTTGCCGTCGGCAGCGTGCTGTTGCTGGGCAGCGCGTTTTTCCTCGGCGAGAGCAACCTGCATCGCGATGCCACGGCAATCCAGCCGCGGCGCATCGTTGCCAACTACCTGCAACTGCTGCGCAACCGCCGCTTTGTCGGCTTCATGCTGTGCTTCGCCTGCGGTTACTGCGCCATTTTCACCTGGCTATCGATGTCCTCTTTCGTCCTGATCGGCTCGCTGGGGATCTCACCGCAGCACTACGGCGTGCTGTTCGGCCTGACCGTGCCAGGCTATATGCTCGGCACGCTGCTGACCGCGCGGCTCTCCGGCCGGCTTGGCGTGGAACGTCTGGTGGGCATAGGCAGCATCATCAGCGCCGTGGCCGGCTGCCTGCTGGCCGGGCTTGCGCTCGCCGGGGTGCACCACATCGCCGCGCTAATGCTGCCTCTCGGGCTGTTGCTGTGCGGCACCGGCTTTATTAATCCCTCGGCCACCGCCGGTGCCATCGCGCCTT